>DAOVLS010000358.1 GCA_030631125.1 Planctomycetales bacterium | reverse complement strand
TATTCGAAGGCCATCGCCGAGGCCGACATCGTCGATATCTGCGCCACGCACGAGCAGCACATGCCAATGGCCTGCGAGGCGTTCGCCGCCGGAAAGCACGTCGTCATGGAAAAACCCATTTCGCGGACTGTCGCCGAAGCGGACAAGATAATTGAAGCGGCCGACAAGGCCGGTACGAAACTCATGGTCTGCGAAAACACCGCCTTTCATGCCCATGTCCTTGAGATAGACCAAGCCATCGCGAGAGGCGACATCGGCAAGCCTATTCTTATCGAGATGAGCAGTATGAACCTTTGGTCGGGTCTGAAGAAAGGCGACTCCTGGCGCTCCGATTACGCCAAGACCGGCGGAGGCGTGCTCATCGACCTTGGCAGCCATTATATTTATCTCGCGCGGCGATGGTGCCAGAATCCCGAAAGCGTCTTCGCGCGGTTCTCCCACGTTTCGCTGGAACAGGAAGGCGAGGACACCGCGGTTGTTATGATGAACGATCGTGACGGCCTGACCGCGACTATCCGCGTAAGTTGGGGCGCTCCCGCCGGACCGGAGTTGCCGTGGATCGCCGTCTATGGAACCGAAGGAACACTGGTATCGAAAAATGACGGGCTTTTCCTTACTACAGGCGGCGGCAAGGTCAAACTGGAACAAACGACGCTCTGCGACGAAAAGTTCATGCCGCTGTGGTGGGAAGGAATCAGGATCGGGGTGCGCACATTCGTCGAGTGCGTCCGGACCGACACAGCCCCCCCGCCGACGCTGACCGGACGAAAGGCAAAGGAAATACTCGAACTCGTCAAAGCTGCTGAACACTCCGCAAAGGACGGCGCCGCGGTGAAACTACCCGGGGCCTGACCGTCCATAAGCGCCGCAAGTGGTCGTGATATTGGAGTATCCTTTTGAGCAGTTCCAGACAAATTGTCCTTGATACTATGTGTGGCAAGCCGGTCTGCCGCGTTCCGTTTTTCCCCTCCATGCTCATCGCCGCTTCGCGCGCGATGGGAGTCAATTTCCGCGACTGGACTACGAATGCGACGGTCCTGGCCGACGCCCTCGCACGGAATCGGGAATTCTTCGGCTTCGACGGCATCTACATCTCCTCGGACAACTGCATCATGGCCGAAGCCCTCGGCGCAGAGGTGCTCTTCCCGGACGACGACGAACCGATGATGCAGTTCGGCACGCTGGTGCGAGACTATTGCGACCTGGCTCGGCTTCGGCTGCCTGACCCTCAGCGCGACGGGCGGATGCCGATGATGGCCGAGGCATCGCGGCGACTGGTGGAAATGCTGGGCGGGGAGTTTTATCTCGAGGCAAACATTGATTCAGGACCATTCGCTCTGGCCTGCATTATTCGCGGAACTCAGCCGATGATGATGGACCTGATGGACGGCTCGCACGATGCAGAACGTCTGCTGGAGTTCTGCGCCGAGGTTACAATCGCCTACGGCATCGCCATTGGAAAGACCGGAGTTGACTCCGTCCAGTTCGGCGAATCCGTTGCATCCCTTGTCAACCCGCAGATGTATGAACAGTACGTCTTCCCGTGGGATCAGTACGTGCTCAAGCGATTGAAGGAAAACGGCGTAGTAACGTTCCTTCACGTCTGCGGCGCAGCAAGCCACTTGCTGGACCTGCTCATTTCGTCCGGGGCCGACGCCGTGGAGGTTGACTCGGTAGTCGATATCGCCGAGGCGGTGGCGATGGGCAAAGCCCACGGCGTAACCATTCGCGGCAACGTCGATCCGATACGACTTGCAAACGCCGAGGCCGACGAGGCCTATCGGATTACCGCCGAGTGCGTGGAGGCAGGGAAAGCCTCCAGCAGCCACTTTATACTCTGCGGCGGCTGCGGCATCCCCAAGCATACCCCCATTGAAAATATGCAGGCCTTCGTCCGCGCAGCCAACGACCACGGAGCCTACGCAAATCAGAACTACCGAAACTCCTGACGCTCTCAAAAAATCACGCCTGATTCTATCGTCTCTTTGACCCTGGTGAGGAATTTCGCCGCATGGATGCCGTTAATCAGGCGGTGATCCGCCGCCAGGCTGACACCGGCAACCGGGCGGACCTCGACGTTTCCGTTGACGGCCACGGGTTGTTCGGCAACAACGCCGACAGCCAGGACGGCGCTGTGCTCGGGAAAAATAATCGCGTCGAACGACTCTATCGGATACTTACCCAGATTGCTCAGCGCGATATGAGCGCCGGTCATCTGCTCGGTCTTGAGTTTGCCGGCTTTGGCACGAGAGACCAACTCCTCGATTTCGCCCTGGATTGTCCGCAGGTCCTTACCGTCGGCGTCGCGGATAACCAGCATGAACAGTTCTTCGTCCTGCCCGACAGTCAGAGCGATGTGAGCGCCGTCGGAAGGAATAATCTTCTCTCCCTCCAGCCTGGACGAGACGACCGGTTCGGCCTCGACAGCGCCGGCCATTGCCTTGATGAAGATCGCATCGTAACTGACTCTTTCGCCGGCATCGGTGCATCGCCGACGGAAGTCGTTGGCTGCGGACATGTCGATCCCGGTGGTCAGCCAGATGTGGGGTTTCTCCCGCCAACTCTTGCTTACCGCCCTTGCTACGGCGGACTGCATGGTGGTGAGTTTCCTGCCGGTGGAGGCTTCTACCGACCCGGCTGCGACGGTAACGTCGTCGCGGCTGATTGCCCCGTCCTTACCGGTCCCATTCACCTGCGCGAGGTCCACGCCCAGTTCGCGGGCGAGGCTTCGCGCCGCCGGAGTAGCACGCACCCTGCCGGTGTCCTGCCGGACTTCCGCAGCCTGTGGCGGCGATGGGGCTTTTTCCTCCGCCGGTTCCGGAACGGATTCGCCCGGCTCGCCGATGAAGGCGATTACCTGCCCGGTCTTCAGCGTCTGACCGACGGAGGCAGCCTGCTTCAGCAGCACGCCCTCGGCTTCGGATTCCAGTTCAACGGCGGCCTTGTCCGTCTCGATCTCGGCGACGACGTCTCCGACCTTGACGGCCTGACCTTCGTCAACGACCCACGCGATCAAACGAACATCTTCCGTCTGATCGCCCAGTTCCGGCACTTTGATTGTTCCGGCCATGTTTTACGCTCCAACTTTCGCCAACGTGTATCTCTGTGTTTCTTCGATGTGCTTGGCCAAAAGGCTCATCGCTCCAGCCTTGTCGCCGGCGAGGATGGCGTCGAGGATACCGACGTGTGCAGCCAAAGCCACCCCGGCGCGATCCGGCTCCATCGCTTCGCGGAGACGGAACAATTGAATCCTCGCCCACAATTTATCCAGCAGGACCTGTAAGTCGCCGCTGCCGGAGGTCTCGTAGATAAGCGAATGCAACTGGGAATCCAGTTTCACTTCTTTTGCGACCATTTTGGCGGCGCCCAGACGCCGGCACTTCTCGAAGGCCTCTTTGAGCCTGGCAACCTTTGCCAGGTCGAATTTGTCGAAGGCGTATTCCATCGCCAGACACTCCAGGCGCTTGCGGATTTCGAAAATAACCT
>DAOVLS010000051.1 GCA_030631125.1 Planctomycetales bacterium | reverse complement strand
GTCGTAGTAAGAGAACGACAATTCCTGCAAATGCCCGAAGCCGGCGCGGCGAATGTCGTGGGCCATGCCCGTGGAAACCCTTCCGGCCAGACGGATCATCGCCCAGAAGCACACGCCCGACAGCAGCACCAGAAAACTGTACGCCAGGATCCAAAACCATAGTTGCATCTTCTCGCCGTTCCTGACGGCGTCGTTCACAACGCCGAGAGTTACCAGCGGAAAGACAGCATCAATTCCGGCCACTGTCAACGCAACGGCGACAAGCATCGCCATGCAGCGCTTGTGAGGCCCGGCGAAACTGAAGACCTTCTTCCACACGGGCCATTTCAGTTGCCCGACGTATTCTTCCTCTTCCAATCTGACCGCTTCGGTAGTCATTGTTCCTCTACGTAACTTTGTATTTTCCACAGCCGTAGGCCGGGACGAAGCGAAGCGTAATCCCGGCGATTCGTGAAAAAGGTGGGACTCCGCTCCGCTCCGTCCCAGCCTACATTCGGCTACTTATTTTCTACGTAACTTTGTATTTTCCACAGCCGGCGGTATAGGCCGGGCTGCTTCAGCAGGTCCTGGTGCGTTCCGGTCTGGGCGATTCGCCCGTCCTCAAGCACGATAATGTTATCGGCCTCCATGAGCGTCGAGAGACGATGGGCGATTATCAGCGTAGTATGCCTTCCGTGCCGGCGGCGCAGCGCCCGGAGAATCATGTTTTCGGTCCGCGTATCGACGCTGCTGAGAGCGTCGTCGAGAATGAGGATGGGCGGGTCTTTCAGTATGGCCCGCGCCAAGGCGACTCGCTGCCTCTGACCGCCCGAAAGTGTTACACCCTTCTCGCCGACGACCGTGTCGTAACCGCTGTCGAAATCGGCAATTGCGTCGTGGACGCACGCAGCCGAAGCGGCCTCGACCATCTCCTCGTCACGCGCCGCCGACCGGGACAGTTTGATGTTCTCACGCAGGCTCCGGGAGTAAAGGAACGGCTCCTGGAGCACCACGCCGATCTGCGAACGGACGAACTTGCGGTCCATCTCGCGGAGTTCGCGCCCGTCCAGGCGGATCGACCCGTCGCGATAGTCGTACAGGCGCAGCAGCAGGTTAATCAGCGTGCTCTTTCCCGATCCGCTAGGCCCGAGGATCGCCAGCGTCGAGCCCGGCTCGACGTGCAGCGAAACGTCGTGCAGCACCGCCTCGTCGCCGTGGGAGAAACTGACGTTATCGAAGACAATCTCACCGCGACTCGACTGAGCTCGTCGAAGTCCGGCGCGTTCGGCCTGTTGGTCGACGTCCTTGACCTTGTCGTCGTAATCCTCGCGCTTCTCGTCGAGGATTTCGCTTATCCTCCCTATGGAGACCATCGCCTTGCCGAGTTCGGCCATGATTCTTCCCATTCGCCGGATAGGCCAGAGGTACATGTTCACGAACACGAAGAAGGCGAGGAACGTCCCGACGCTTATCCCGCCTCGCGGCTCGCCCAGCGCGACATAGTATCCGCCCGCCAGCAGCACGATACCCACCTGCGTCATGGACAGCACGTCGCTGCACGACCAGAACCACGACATAACTCGCATCAGGCTGCGCCAGCGGTCGCGGTAGAGGACGTTTTTGGCGGCGAATTTCTCGCATTCGAACTCCTGGCGGGCGAACGCGCGAACCACGCGGATACCGGTGAGATTCTCGGCGAGCATCGCGGTCATCGCGCCCTCTGCCTCGTCCATCCGCTTGAAGACGTTCTTGACCTTGATGAAGAAAACAATCGAAAAGACCAGGACAGGCCCCAGAAGCACCATCGCCAGCAGCGCCATCCGCACGTTTATAGCCAGCATCACCGGCGCCGCGATAGCCAACATGACCCCGCCGCGACCGACTTCGACAATCTGCGTCGCCAGGAACAGGCGGACCGTCTCCACGTCGCTGCTGCACCGTTGCACAAGGTCGCCGGTCTCTGCCTGGTCGTGATAACTGCAAGGCAGGTGCTGGAGGTGGTCGTACAGGCGGCGGCGCAGTTTGCGGGCGATCGACTCCGACGCGATAGACGCCCACCTGCCTTTCAGGTACATAAACAGACCGCTAATCGCGGCCATAGTCACAATAGCAATCGCGGGAATCCACAACCGGTGCTCCAGCAGGTCGCGACCGCCGATCCACTCGACGAAATCCTTCACAAACTGCGGAGCGCGGAGTTCCTTGCCGTCTATGACATGGTCAATGGTTGCACGCCCGATCAGCGGGGGCAGAAACGCTATCGCCGCCGAGAGCACCATCGCAGTAATGGCGGCGGCGTAACGAAAACGCTGACCTGACATCAACGACCACAGAACTTTACCTTTGCCTGACATAAAACCGCTCGTTCTTCTTTATAGATATACTTTCCCCGTGAGCAGGTCCGTAGGATTTAAAAAGAAAGGAGTCTTCCCAAAAACCCGCTCACAGGGGGTAAGCGGGCCGTGCTGATAACCTAAAGGAGCGTGCGCGGAACCCGCTCACCGCCGATAACGCGGTGAATATTCGGTACCTTAAAATAGTTCCACATGCGACAATCTCCTCAATAACACTCTCCTTATACACACCGATCTTCAGGTCTGGCAACAAATTTTCCTGAAAATAATTAAAAATATTCTGATCATTCAGACTCTTGTACCATGTTTTGTAACAGGCTCCTGCTTCATCGGGGCGCTTCTTTGGGACTGCTTTTTCCAAACTCGCCGACCGCAATTGCCCAATCGGATTTGTACGGAGCCTTCCAGGTCCGGTCTTCGCCCTTGAGTTTGCCGAGGGGGATTTCCTTGTAAGGTTTCAGCGTGTCAACCGCCACTGCCTTTTGAGGTCCCGTCATTTTGGACAGGTCCATTTTGATTGAAACGGCATCTTCCTTGTAAAACACGAACCTGGTATTGGAGGTTGTTTTCAGGCAGTATCCGTCGGACAGTTCGTTGGCGCGGGCCATGTCCAACAGAAATCTGTCATTCCAGAATCGAGCGCAGGTCAGCAGTTGTTCGGGGTTTGGATACTTGAATTTTTCGGGGTCGTAATCGTTGCCGCCTTTTCCAAAGAACCCCCACCAACTCCCCATACCGCCGGCCATGGTGTACCACCAGAGATGCCGACGTGTCGTCGTCATGTCGTACTTGTTCCATCGCTTGTACGTGAACCGTTCCTCGTAGAAGTGGGGGCGCTTGGCGTCTTTGTTCATGGCCTTGACCACGTCCCGGTAGGTTTTAGGCCCGGAGTGCGAATAGGAAATCACGTCCAGTTCCCTGTGCGTTCGCCCGCGGGCGCACAACAGATGCCGCCAGCCGAGATGCCGGTGCATGTAGGCGGCCCACTCGCCCACCTGCTTTTCCGAGACCCACTCCTGGAGATCGAAGCCGTATCCCATCGACCAGCCGGGCAGAGGCCCCAGCCGGGCGGCGATGTAACGCTGGAGCCGCTTGTCCGGGACGCCGTTAATCCCGCCGACTCCGACAGGCGTCCACTTGCGATACTCGTCGCCCCAGGCCCAGATATGCAGGTGAAAGCCTCGAGAGTGGAGTGTCGTGATGAATTTTTCAAGCCGCTCGAACGTCGCCTGGTCGGGATCTTTGCTCTTGTGCTGCCGGTAACTCAAGGTGCCCGACTTGAACCAACTGTTGGCGACTATGACGAATATCGTATCGAAGCCGTATTGCTTTGTGTCCCGGAGATATGCATCCAGGTTTTTCAAGCCATCCTTTTTATGTAACCTGAGTCCCATTCCGCCGTTCATATAGACGTTGAATCGGACGGCCTCCAGTTTGCCGCTGTCGCCGACCCGGCGGGCAAACTTGCTGCCCCTGGTGGTCAGGAAACCTTTGATCTTCGGGTCGGGGTTGGGCTTGATGACCACGGTGCCGCTTTTACCGGCAAGGTCAGCGTCGCCGCTGGCCGTGGTAAATGTCCATTTGCCCGTACGCGTGCCGGTGAAGCGGAATTTCCAGGTCTTGCCCTTGCCCGCCTCCTGGGGGCCCGCGTAGAACATCTCTGTGGTGCGCTTCTCGCCGCTTTTGGTATGGACAAAGGCGGCTGTGGCAATCAGGTCGTAGGGATTACCCTTGAACGTCGGATTCTCCAGGCTCCATTCGATGGGCGTCCACATCTTGCCGGATTTGTCCATCGACTTCTCGGCTGCATGGGCGCCCAACGCGAAAAACATCACAATCGCCGCGATGTATGCCGTCTTCTTCTGCATCACAAAGGTCTCCTCTATTTTACTTCGCGTTAGACCGTAGGCCGGGACGAAGCGAAGCGCAGTCCCGGCGATTCATGAAGAAGGTGGGACTCCGCTGCGCTCCGTCCCAGCCTACTGTCGCTGTTTCTTTTCAAACTCGCCGACCGCAATTGCCCAGTCGGATTTGTACGGGGCCTTCCAGGTCTGGTTTTCGCTTTTGAGCGTGCCCAGGGGGATTTCCTTGTAGGGTTTCAGTGTGTCCACCGCTACCGCCTTTTGAACCCCGGTCATTTTGGATAGGTCCATTTTGATTGAAACGGCATCTTCCTTGTAGAAAACATAATGCGCCCCGGTGGGGCGGGTCAGGCAGAGGCCGTCGGTTATCTCGTTGTTGCGGGCCATGTCCCTCAAGAAACGGTTCTTGAAGAATACCGACCAGGTCTTAATCCATTCGGGTTTGGGATATGGGTATAATCCGCTTTTCCCTCCCGGGCCGATAAGATATCCCCAGATATTCGCCACCCCGCCGGCCATCGTCGAATGCCACAGGCCCCGGCGGGTCATCTCCAGATTGTAGTCCTTTTTGGGATAGCCTTTCTTGCGGATGCGGAATCGGTCCTCGGAGAAGGCGGGTTTCTTAGGCCTGGCCTCGATGGCGGCGACGTACGCCTCGTAAGTAGGGCGGTGCTGCTCGTAGCCGGAATAGTCCAAACCCCCGTAGATCTGGGGGAACTTGATCCCCGGTTTGTAGTGGTTCGGCCCGACCGACCTGCCGCCGAGCATGTGTTTCCAGCCCATGTGTTTGTGCATGTAATCGTGCCAGAGCCGGAGGTCTTTTTCCTTTGTCCATTCGTCCAGGTCCCAGCCGTATCCCATCGTCCAGCCGGGGAGAGGTCCGAGGCGGGCGGCGATGTAACGCTGGAGGCGTTTATCGGCTGGGCCGTTCAAACCGCCCAGGCGGATAGGCGTCATCGTCCGCTGCTCGTCGCCCCACGCCCAGATATGCACCATCCCGCCGGCTGCGTGGGTCTTGCGAATCAGCAACTCCAGAGCCTCGAACGTCCGCGGGTCGGGATTGGGGGCTTTGCTCTTCAGGCCGGTCGCCCTGGTCTGCTCGAAGTCGAACCACCGGCATAAAACGCTCGTGTGAAAGCCGTTGAAACCGTGTTCGACGAGGAAGGTTTTTATGTCGGCGTCGATGCGTTTGGGATTCTCGTAATACTTCTCAGGCCCGGCGTACATCACCAACTGCGGCACGAACACCTCACCGGTGCCGCTGTAACCCCATTTGTTACCGAAGTTTGTAACAAATCCCCGCCCGCCCGGATTAGGCGCTATTGTTACGACGCCGCTCTTGCCGTCAAGCGCCTTGGCCTTGCTTGTGGTCGTAAATGCCCACTTGCCCGGCTTGGTTCCGGTAAACCGAAATTTCCACGTATCCTTATCTGCGTAGAACATCTCGGTTACGATTTTCTCGCTGCTCTTTTCGTGAACGAAGGTTGCCTTCGCCACAAGGTCGAACGGATTGCCTTTATGACCCCGATTGATAAGGCTCCACTCGATGGGAACCCACTGCTTGACGAACCTGTCCAGAGTTCTCTTGGCAATCAGACCGTCGATTTTTGTGGTTTGGTTCTTCTCGGCGTCCATGAAAGGGTTATACTTCGCCGTTTCTCTGGTTATCCGCTTGGCGTCGATGGTGATGGTTTGGTTGGATCTGACATCCGGAAGGGCAATCTCCACAGATGTACCCGAAAAGACCAAATTCTTGGTCCTGTCCCTGTCCATCCAGGAAAATACAACCACCACATCGACAGCCGGGTGTTTTCCCAGGCCGAAGTGCAGGACGGGGTCGTCCTGGCCTAGGTATCCGTTGTTGCTGCGGGATTCGCGCATTCCCAGGAGTTTTGCTCGACCGATCCGCCCGGCCTGGTAAATTCGCACCTTCGTCCCGAACGCCCCAGCCTGGCCTTTCAGCGAGACTAATTTTACCTTCAGCCAGTTGCCGCCGTTGAGATTATTGCGGATAAGGAAGTTACGCGAGCGTTTGACGCCGATGGCGAAATCCATATCGCCGTCGTTGTCGATGTCGGCAAAGGCGATTCCGCGCGGGTCGTTGATACCGGCTACCGGTACTTTCGGGCCTGGGGTAAAATTGCCTTTCCCGTCGTTCAGATAGACCTTCGTATCACCGGCGAAGACCAGGTCCACGTCGCCGTCGTTGTCCAGGTCGGCAAATCCGCCCATGTAACCGGCCGTTCCCGAAAACAACTGCTTGTGGACGAAACGGATTTGGTCGTCGTCATCGTCATCATCGTCATCGTCGTCATCATCACCCCAACCGTTGTCGTCTGTTCTCGAAAAGGGCTGCTTGTCAGCGAATTCGCCTTTGCCATCGTTTATATACAAGTGGCCATAGTTATCGCCGGTTAGCAGCAAATCAAGGTCGCCGTCGTTATCGACGTCGGCAGTGGTGGCTCCGTCCCTGGCGGTGTGTTTTATTCCGATCGATTCGGGTTTGATTAGTTTGAATTTCCCGGCCCCGTCGTTGATAAGGATATTGACCGGGCCTGTGCGGTTAGCGGCTATTACGTCGATGTCGCCGTCGCCGTCGAGGTCGGTATCGGTCGCGCCCTGACCGGCGGGGCAGGTAACGAGCGAGCCGGTGGTTACAGGGGTGAATTTCATCTTGCCTTCGTTGCGGTAAAGTTCGTTTCGCTCGCCGGGCGGGTCTTTGCTGCCCCAGGCTCCGCTGACGCAGAAGATGTCCAGGTCGCCGTCGCCGTCCATGTCGAATGTGAGCACGCCGCGTGTCCATTCTCTCCGGCCGGCGGGGATGCCGGCGGCGTCGGTGATGTCGGTGAATACGCCTTTACCGTCGTTGCGTTTGATTTGATTTCGGCCCGGCTTGCTGACGTTGCCGATTGCGTACGTCAGGCCTCGCACAGCATCGTAATCGCCGTCGTTATCGAGGTCGGCGAAGCAGAGGCCGTGAGCGCCGCTGTCGGTCTTGCCGACCAGGCCGCGATTGACGCCCTCGTCGGCGAATTTCCTGCCGTCAAGGTTGTGGAAGAAAAGGTCCGACATGGGTTTGGACCAGATCATCGAGATGTGCAGGTCAGGCCGACCGTCGGCGTCGATGTCTGCGAACATTGCCCCGTGCCCGCCGGTCAGACCGCTACCCGCCGAAGCGGTAATGTCGGTGAATGATAACCCTTCGGCCTGCGCCAGGCTGCAAAACAGTAACCCGGATACAAAGAAAGTCAGTGATATGGTAAATGGTTTGGTCACGGTCAACGTCCTCCCCCTCTTCTTTTCTGTTCAATTGAAAATTGGGAATCGGAAATTGAGAATACGCCGCGCAGGACTCGAACCTGCGACCCGCTGATTAAGAGTCAGCTGCTCTACCAACTGAGCTAGCGGCGCTTGAATAAATCTATAGTCCACGAATTATAGAAAAAAATCCGCAATCCGCAATTACGAATCGGAAGGGGCCTTCTTCTCGACGAGTTGCACAAGCGAGCGGAAATTCTGTAATTTCCAGCCGTCCAGCGTCAGGATGCCTTCGGTTCCGTCGGTCTTGTAGTGCAAATGGATGATTCCCTTGTCGGCGAGTTTGGCCGCATCCAGCGAACTGACGGCGCTCCAGGGGATTTTCTTCTTCCCTACGTATCCGATGCCTTCGTCGTCGGCCAATAACTTTCGTCGCAAAGACACCACTGCCATGCCCAGCGGTATCAACCCCAGCAGCGGAAAGACAACCGCGCCGCCATGATTGAACCAATAACTGAAGACCTCGCTGGTATTGGCGTTTTCTTTCCATTCGTACTTTTTTTTCACGTGGACATCGAAAGCACACCACAATCCGAAACCGATGAGTATCCCCGCCACTATGAACAGGCGGACCGCCGGCTCCCTGGTTGCGAGACATTCCACCTTCGTCGGAATCTCATCGCTTTGTGTCTGTTCAGCCACTTTATACCCTTTCTCTAAACGGTTAGCATACTCTCGTCGCTCAAAACGGATTATATCAACTTTCCGATAGATTAGGCAACACTAACTAACTCAAACTGACCGCATACGTGGCACGGGCATCCCTATGTGAGACGCCCGTGTTACGTCTTCGGTCGGTTTGAGCAAATTATTAGTGAAAACTTTCCCGTCGGCAGATAGTTAAGGGAAAAAGAATCAAGAGTCAGGTCCATCCTGCCCACATTGTGTCAGGCAGGAAAAAGGATTCTAAAATAACACTCGATGATAAGGAGACAGAATCGATGATGCGAAAAATTTCACATGCAATGTTAGCAGCACTGGCGACAGCGGTTATCTTCACAGGCGGGGCTTACGCAGGGACGTATTACGTCTCTACCGGGGGCGATGATACCGCCGACGGTAAGAGCGAAAAGGCTGCCTGGCGAACGATAGCCCATGCTGCCAGGGTCGCCCGGGCCGGCGATACCGTCCTGGTCGGGCCTGGCGATTACGGCGACGAGCGAGTCGTCTTCGCCAACAGCGGAAAGAAGGGAAAACCCATCGTCGTCAAAGGCCACGGCGGCAGGCCCGTCCTCAAGAACGACGACGGGAAGGGAGCAGCCTTTCAGGTGGAAGGCAAGTCCTATATTCACGTTGAGGGTTTCGACATCACCGGCTACGCCTGCCCGATCCGCTTTACGAAGGGGGCCAGTTACGGCCTGGCCAGGGGCATCAGGGGCATCCGTCCGCGATCCGGCATCAGGATAACCAACGACGCCCATCACTGCTGTATAGACTCCTGCTACGTGTCGGATTCAGGCTGGAATGGGATCATGATCTACAGCGACCCGGGGTCGATGGGGCGATGGAAGCGCAAGCCGTGTACGTTCAATACCTTCAGCAATTGCGTGGTGGTTCGCGGCGGGCATTCCAGTTTCGATGTCCACACCGGCTGCCCGGACTCTTACGTTGTCGGATGCCTCGCACGGGAAAAGGGTAAGGACTACAGGGGCGGAACCGGCGCTTGCGGTTTCTACCTCCACAATTTCGACATCGACCGAATGCGAGTCATCGGAAACGCCGTTACCGCGTGCTACTGGGGCATCGCATTGACCGGAGCGAACGACTGCCTGATGGCTGAGAACACCGTCTGTGGAAACTCCAGGGGAATAACGCTGGACCGAAGCAGCAGGTGGGACAAGGCCGGTAATCCGGCAGTGCCATGCGACAAAAACGTCATCGCCGATAACATCATATTCGACGTGATGCTGACAAAAAACTGGGTGGGCGGGCTAAGGCTTTACGGCGCTGCGAACAATGCCTTTATGCGAAACTACGTCGAAAAGGGGAACCGGGACTACTATTGCGGACGCACCAAGAGCGGCGACTCCACCGGCAACGCAATCGCCGACGCGATGAAGGGGCGTGAGAGTATTCAGGTCCACGCCGACGGCAACTATACGCTTTCCTATAACCCGGGCCTCTGGCCGGTGGGGACCGTCTTTCGCTTGACCGACAAAGATAACAAAACCGTCGAAAAGAAGATGGGACCCGGCGGCGTCTCCTTCGGCACGCTTACGCTGGGAACCTACACACTCCAGACCATCATTCCGGGAAAGGCCCTGCCGGCGCCGCAATATTTCCGCGCAGCCGCACTGCCGAACATCGAAGGCGGAGCGGTCATCGTCTGGGCGGATTGCTGCACCGACGAGACCGGATTTGTCCTCGAACGGAAACTGTCCGGCCAAAAAGATTTTAAGCAGATTGCGAAACTCAATGCCGACACCACTCGCTACATGGACAAGGAAGTCGGCAGAAAGAAGGCGGCCTATCGTATCCGCGCGGTGCGGGGCAACGAGAAGTCTGCCTGGTCAAACGCCGACGAGGTCGTCCGCTACGGGTACTGGTTCACGAATCGCGCCGGCTTGGCGGTGGATGGATATACAGCCTTTGGCCAGGTAGAGCGCGGCGATTTGAAGACGCTTATTGTCGAGAAGGCAAAGCGTGTTGAGCGGCGGGCGAATGCAGCCGAGGGTTTGTCGTCGTTTGCGCTTCTCGAAGCAGGCAAACCGGGAACCGCCTGGCCGAAGTCTGCCGGTGCAAAAGGCAAGGCCGAGGTCTGGCTGGTGGCCTCTAGGCCGATAACGGCGACGTTGCGTTGGCGGGCCGGTTGGATTCGCGGATTCGTTCAGCGTAAGGGCGAATACTCGCTGGAACTGACGACTGCCGGGCAAGCCGTCAAGAGCGCCACGTTCAACGGCAAGACCGTCAAGACGGTGTATAATAAGGATAAAGGTCTTGTGCGTCTGGACCTCTCCGGAAGCGGCGCAGTGGCAATCGAGTTAATAAACGAATAAAGAGATTGATCCTGAACGCCCCAATACTACAACGCTACGTAGCACGAGTCGGGCCTGAGATCCGAGCAGTCGGAATAATACCGCGTACGAAGAGTAAATGCGCTGCCAGGAGATAAACAAGCCGCTCGGCTTGCCGCTTCGCAGTAACGTTGAGAAGCTTCGCATGGTCTGAATACATCAGATTGGGTGTTACGGACCACTGGCGGGACCTGCCAACGTTTTGTTTTGATGAGATTGAGCCTTATCACGTTTTATAGGCGGCCGTACCCGTCGAGCGGCCGGTTGCGAGGCGTAACTTCTCAAAATCGGAAAATCAGGAATTATTGAAATATTCCTATCGACAAGTCATACTTTAGCCGATTAGAATATAGTCGAGAAATAAGGTGAGATAGGGATGGGTAAACGTGATAGCGGATCGACTCGTGGGGGCCGCACTGGTAGAAAGAATCTGTCAACATTCGATATCGCCGAACTGATTGAGGTTGATCCCGGTTCGGTTGCGAATTGGATTGACAGTGGCGCGTTGAAGGCGCATCGAACTCCTGGTGGGCACCGACGCGTAGCCATCGATAGCCTCGTGCGATTTCTCCACAAACACGAGATGCCTGTCCCGGCGGGATT
>DAOVLS010000052.1 GCA_030631125.1 Planctomycetales bacterium | reverse complement strand
GCGAAGACACTCCAACGGTCCTGGCTGTCGGTGGAGAATTGGAGAATACCGTCTGTATTTACCACAATGGTCGGGCCGTTATCAGCGAACACATAGGCGACCTTAAGGACGGGCGAGTCTATCGCCATTTTATTCAGGTCATCAGCGACACCGAGGCGTTGTTCGACTTGCGGCCGGAGGTAATCGCCGCCGACATGCACCCGCAGTACCTCTGCACCGAGTACGCCCTTCGGCGCGCCGCAGGAAAACTTTCAGGCCGACCCGCCCTGCCGCTTATCCGCGTTCAGCATCATCATGCCCACGTCGTCTCGTGCCTTGCCGAGCACGGCCGCGACGACGAGGTTATCGGAATCGCCTGCGACGGAACGGGTTACGGAACAGACGGCGCCGTCTGGGGCTGTGAGATTATGCGGGCCTCGGCTGCGGGGTTTGTCCGCCTGGGGCATCTGCGATATTTCAACTTGCCCGGCGGGGATGTCGCCGCCGTCGAGACAGCAAGACCCGCGGTCTCGCTGCTGTGGGAAACTTTCGGAAAGGATTTCGCAAAAACACCTGTAACAGACCGGCTGGGCGTTGATGAAGAAAAACTCACCGGTCTCATCGAGCAGTTATCCGCCGGCGTCAACTGCCCGCCGACCAGTTCGCTGGGTCGGCTCTTCGACGCTGTCGCTGCGATTTGCGGTCTGGCTGGGCGGAACCGATACGAAGGCGAAGCGCCCATGCTCACCGAAGGCGCTGCCGCAGATGGCATCGAAGATGAATATCCATTTACACTGACCGAAGCCGACCCGTTTGAGATAGACTATAGGCCGATGATTGAAGGCGTTGTGCACGACATCACCGCCGGCGTTGCGGTCGGGGTAATTTCTGCGAAGTTTCACAACACGGTCGCAGCCTTCCTGTCGGCGTCGGCTCGGCGGGTAGCACAGGTTTGCGACCTGTGTTCCGTAGCGCTTTCCGGCGGATGCTTCGCCAATCGGTATCTGACGGGCCGGTTGGTTAGCATGTTGGAAGCCGATGGTTTTGAGGTGTTGACTCACCGTGAGATTCCGTGTAACGACGGCGGCGTGGCGCTGGGGCAAGCGGTCATCGCCGCGGCAAACGTGGCCGCAAAAACCGCGGCCACGGCACCCAATTAGAAGGGAGCAAATGTAATGTGTCTGGCGATACCGGCGAAGATTGAATCGCTCGAAGGCGACAAGGCCGTCATCGACCTGGCCGGTGCGAGGGCTACAGCCGTTACCTCGCTTACACCGCAGGTAAAGGTCGGCGACTGGGTTCTCGTCCATGCCGGTTACGCCATCACCATCCTGGACGAAAAAGACGCACGCGAAACATTCGCAATCTTTCGCGAGATGGAGCGCACAATGGAATGAACCATCTCGCTGAAATACGTAGAGACATTGACGCTCACTGGCGACGCCTTCCGGACTGCGGCAAATCGAGCGTTCAGTTGATGGAGATTTGCGGCACGCACACGGTCGCCATAAGTCGCGGCGGGTTGCGAAGCCTTCTGCCCGACGGCCTGCGCCTGGTGAGCGGGCCGGGCTGTCCCGTCTGCGTTACCGAGCAGTCATACGTTGATGCCGCAGTTCACTTGTCCGGCATAAGCGACGTTATCATCGCTACTTACGGCGACATGGTTCGCGTACCTGGTTCGTCGGCCTCGCTGGAACAAGCGCGCTGCGACGGTGCAAACGTCGAGATTGTCTATGCCGCACACCAGGCCGTCGAACTCGCCCGCCGACAGGGCGACAAGCAGGTTGTCTTCCTCGCCATCGGGTTCGAGACGACCGCGCCGGCAACGGCCCTTGCGATCCGACAGGCGCGCGACGAAGGCGCGGCGAACTTCTCGGTCCTCACCTCGCATAAACTGGTTGTCCCAGCGATGCGGGCCTTACTTTCACAACCCGACATTCGCATTGACGGTTTCCTCTGCCCGGGACACGTCAGCGTCATTACCGGTTGGCGGGAGTACGAACCGATTGCCTGCGAGTTCGACAAGCCTTGTGTTGTGGCCGGCTTCGACGACGAGCAAATCCTCGCCGGCATCTGCGAAATCCTCCGGCAGATCGCCGACGGCGCCCCGGTGGCGTGCAGCGTATATCCGGCCGTCAGCGCCGAGGGGAACCGGCAGGCAAAGCAGGTCATCGAGGAGACATTCGACGTCATTGACGCCTCGTGGCGGGCATTGGGCGTGATTCCCGAAAGCGGGCTGGTGCTGAAGGATGCATTTGCCGATTTCGACGCCGCCCGGCGATTCGACCTGCCGGAGTTCGAGACCGTCGAACCTCCCGGCTGCCGGTGCGGGGATGTTATTTGCGGCCGATGTCTGCCGGCGGACTGCCCGCTGTTCGGACAACAATGCACGCCGCGCGAACCCGTCGGGCCTTGCATGGTCTCCTCGGAAGGCTCGTGCGCCGCTTACTATAAATATGGAGTGAACTGATGGGGCGGTCCGGGAAGATATTGCTTGCCCACGGCGGGGGCGGACAGTTGACCGCCGAACTGGTCGCCGAGGTCATCCTGCCGGCACTGGGCGGTCAGGACGCTTCAAGTCTGAACGATGCAGCCACGGTCGCAACCGGCGACACCGGAAAGGTTGTCTTCACCACCGACAGTTACGTCGTCCAGCCGATGGAGTTCCCCGGCGGGGATATCGGAAAGTTGAGCGTCTGCGGGACGATTAACGACCTGGCCGTCTCCGGCGCGGCGCCGGTGGCGCTGAGCATGGCGCTGGTGCTGGAAGAGGGTCTGGAAATCGACCTTTTTCGCCAAGTGCTCACCTCGGCCGGTCGGTCGGCGAAGGATACCGGCGTAACAATCGTTACCGGCGATACAAAGGTTATCGAGCGCGGCAAGGGCGAGCCGGGAATTACCATCAACACCGCCGGCGTGGGTGTGCCTCTAGCCGGTGCGAACCTTGGCTTCAATCGCGTCGGCGAAGGCGACGCGGTCCTGCTGAGCGGCCCGCTGGGTCAACACGGTCTGGCGGTAATGGCCCGGCGGGAAGGGCTGGAAATAGCCGCGACGCTTCAAAGCGATTGCGCCGCTATCCACTGCCTGACGACTGGGCTGATTGAGGCGCTTGGCGATAAGGTCAAGTGGATGCGCGACCCGACCCGCGGCGGGCTGGCTGCGACGCTGGCGGAACTGTCGGCCGCAACGGGCCGAAATATCGAAATCCGCGAATCGGGCATTCCGGTTGACCCGACGGCGCTGGCAGTCGCCGAGATGCTGGGGCTTGACCTGCTCAACGTCGCAAACGAGGGCAAATTGGTCGCGGTCGTCGCCGACGACGCAGCCGGGGAGGCTGTCGAAATCCTCGCCAGGCACGAAATCGCCCGCCCCGCCGCAACCATCGGCTCGGTCGGTAAGACCGCTGATGTTCCGCTGGTCGAAATGCTCACACGCGCCGGAGGCCGACGCGTCGTCCAGATGCCCTACGGACAGGACCTGCCAAGAATCTGCTGAATCCGCATTAATCCGCCAAACGGCAAGCCGGTACCGCGTATTGGCTTGCCGTTCGGCGCTGTACTGCCCGCATTCAGATACGACTATCATCCTGTCCTGATTGAGATCATTCGCTCCAGCGCGATGCGCGCGTCTGCGGCGACGTCTTCGGGAACGGATATTCGGTTGACGACCCGCCCTTCGGCGAGGTTGTCCAGAACCCACAAGAGGTGCGGCGGATCAATCCGCGACATCGACGTACACGCCGCTGCATCTGACAGCAGGTGGACAAACTTGTCCGGATTATCGGTAGCCAAACGCCGGACCATGTTGGCCTCGGTGCCGACGGCCCAGGCGGACCCGGCGGGCGAATCGGTCACGGCGCGGAGAATCCGCTCGGTCGAACCGGCCAAGTCCGCCGCGGCGACCACTTCCCGCGGGCACTCCGGGTGGACAATGACCTTGATACCGGGACGCTCCTGCCGGATACGCCCAATCTGCTCGACTGAAAAAACCTGGTGCACGTAGCAGTGGCCTTTCCAAAGAATGAAAGTCGCATCGCGGATTTGCTCATCTGACAAGCCGCCTTTGGGGGCGGCGGGATCGTACATCACGCAATCGGCGAGTCCGTAACCCATTGCTATGGCGGTATTTCGGGCAAGGTGCTGGTCCGGTGCGGCGAGTATTTTCGCCCCGCCCGCGCCGCCTTTGTCTTTCGGTCGCAGCACCCATTCAAAAACGTTTCGGGCGTTGGATGAGGTGCAGCAGGCGCCGCCGGCGCTGCCTGTAACGGCCTTTACCGAAGCGGAAGAGTTGACGTAGGTAATTGGCGCGACAACCGCCCCGCCGGTGGCGTCCGAGATGCGATTGAGCGCAGCGGATACGTCGTTTGCCTCGGCAAGGTCCGCCATTTCACACCCGGCGTCCAGGTCCGGCAGAATGACCGCACAATCGTCGCCCGTGAGAATGTCAGCCGATTCGGCCATGAACCGCACGCCGCAAAAAACGATGTACTTCGCGCCGGTCCCGGCGGCCTGTTGAGAAAGTTTCAAACTATCGCCGGTAAAATCGGCGAACCGGAACACCTCGTCCCGCTGATAATGGTGGCAGAGGATGCACAGGTCGTCGCCGAGTTGTTTCTTCCGCTCGGCAATTAGCCTCAGAACCTTCTCCGGTTCCATACGTGTGTATTTCTCGTCCAACAGTTTCTGAAGTGGCATCAGAGTTACTCCGTTTTTTTACGCCTCAGCAGTTCGCGCAGTTCCGGGCATCGCAGGGTAGCGGCCACTATCAGGAACGCCGCCGCACCGGTCGGGACACAGAACAGGATGATTTTCCACGATTCGCAAGGTGTAGTGAAATACCAAACCGCCCAGATGGCAGCGGCCATTACCGCACACGCGACGGACGTTCGCAAGGCGCTAACCAATAGTTTTCGCCCTCCAATCCCACCAAGCCGGTGGCGAAGGACAAACACGAGACCGGCGACGTTAAGCGTGCTGGTCGCAGCCGTTGCCGCCCCGAACGCGCCTGACCTCAGCGGCGTAAATATCCCGCCGACAACCAGCGCCATGTTAAGCGGCGCCAGAACGCACGCCAGAAGCAGCGGCGTGCGCGTGTCCTTCCGCGCAAAGAACGCCCGCAGCAAAATGTGGTTGCAGAAATACGCCGCCATACCCAAACAGTACATCTGAAGGACAAACGCCGCCCGGTCAGTGTCGAACGCGGTAAAGTTCTTCCGCTGGAAGATCAGCGCCACAACAGGTTCGGCCAGGATGATCAGCGCCACACCGGCCGGGATACCCAGGAACAGGCTCAGCCGCAGGGCGCGGTTGGTCGCGTCCCGCAGGCCCGGTATGTCGTTACGCGTCGAATAACGCGAAAACAGCGGGAATACGACCGTGGCGATCGAAATCGCCAGCACGCCCAGCGGCAATTGGAAAAGCCTGTTGGCGGCGTACAGGCACCGCACCACGCCGGCCGTCAGCGGAAAGTCCGGATGCGCCGCCGATTGGATAAACACCAGTGCGATGACCCTGTCGGCAAATGCGCTGAATTGCAGCACGCTCAATGGGATAAGCATCGGCGCCATCAGACGGGTCATGCGTTTGACCTCTGGAAGGACCGGGCGGAGCGCCGGAACGACCGCCAGACGCGCCCTGCTCAGCATCCAGACCACACCTAGAAGTTGCAATATCCCCGCAGCCACCAAGGCCGAAGCAATAACAAAAAACTGTCCGCTGTCGGTGTGGCTTATCGCCGGCGCTACCCAGCAAGCGGCGACAATCAGCACCACGTTCAGCAAAATCGGCGTAAAGGCCGGATACGCAAAACGCCCCTTGCAATTCAGCGCCGCCGAACCGAGCGCCAGCAGGCAGACCGTTACCATGAACGGAAGCATCACAGCCGTCAGTTGCAGCAGGATCGCCCGCGTCCAGTCGCCGCCGAAGAGCAGCCACGCCGACAGCAGGCCCAGCCCGATCAGCACCATCAGACCAACCAGGAAAACCGCCAGGATACCGGCTACGTTGGCCAGGACGACGCGGGCGCGGTCCCATCCGGACCGTTCTGCCACGTCGGTGAATACCGGAACGAACGCAGCCGAGAGCGCACCTTCACCGAAAAGACGCCGAAACAGGTTGGGCACGGCAAAGGCCGTCCAGAACCGATCAGCCAGGATTGGCCCACCCAGCGGGACGATTACCATGTCGCGCACCATCCCCAGCACGCGCGACACCATCGTCAAGCCGGCTACCACCCTGGCGGCTCCGAAAAAATGCTCGTGCTCGGAATGTTTATCTTCCCGGTCGTTCATTCACAGCAGATTATGCAACATCGAAGCCCCAAACGAAAGACCCAGACGTCTGTAACACATATTTTGATGGGTGCCATGCCCTCACGCGAAGCGGGTGGGCATGTTGGTACCACAGCATGTTCACACCCTTCACTTCTCGTTACGGGCGAGAACATGGCACCCATTGTTTGAAGGCCCTACTGACTTTCACCACTTGCCGGTTGTTTTCTTTTAGCCCGGAGGGCGAAAGATTTGTAGCCCACGGCGGAAGCCATGGGAAAAGAACGTCCCCTAAGTGAAACAAGCCCCAGCGGGGCGACAGAAATTTCACGCATTGCAACCTCTGCCGCCCTTACAGGGCTTTTTTCAGAAGGTGTGCTCAATTACCCACGGCTCCCGCCGTGGGCTAACATGTGGTCCAAACCGGTTACATAGTTTACAGATTGAACCGGGCACATGGTTTACATCTTGTATCATGCATAGGCGAAAGGAGCGTTGCCTATGCCGTGGAAGGAAACCTGTGCCATGGAAGAACGTATGAAGTTTATCATCGATTGTAAAAAACAAGGGTTCTCGAAGGCTGCACTGTGTCGGATTTTCGGCATCAGCCGGCCAACCGGCGACAAGTGGTTGGCTCGTAAGCCTGCACAGGCAATACTCGGAGTGAGTAAGTTTGTAAGGCGAGCCAACTGGCCCGCGGAATGCTTACCGGGCACAGTGTCATCGTTTCGCGGGCAAGTTTGCCCGCCCTACTGACTGCATAAGAAAAAACACGTAACCATAGTAGCTGGAGTATTTGCGATAGATATCGATCTCCATCTGTACAGAATCGATCATCTCAATCCGTTCCGGGTTTGTGACATACTTTTTCCGAAATGATTGGAGCCGTTTTCCCAGTGGATTATAGTATGAATCCCACCAGGCTGACTCCGGAAGAGTAAAATGACCAACGACATGGTATCCGGCGCTTTTTATGGTGGCCAGGTTGGTATCAATATCCACCATTGCAGGATACTCATTGTCCCAAAACTGTCGGCACTCTGTCGGAGAATCTGGCCGCAGCCAAGAAAGTTCGCTCGCCGCCAATAACCCGCCGGAAACCAAAAGGGAGTAACATACTGCCAGTCCCTTACTGAATCCCATGTTATAGAGGGCCCCCTCTGACCAAATCAGATCAAAAGAACCCTCGGCCAGCTCCAATTCGCACATGTCTCTCAAATAAAGTTGCACTTTACCTGAAACACCCTCAGCTTTAGCACGGCGTTGTAACTCGTCCAAAAACGGTTGATGATTATCCACAGCCAAGATTGTCCCGTCAATATGTCTAGCTAGTTGGATCGTCTGTGCGCCGTTACCGCAACCAATATCCAAAACTCTGAGATTACCAGCCATACACTGTGACCTCGCCGAAAGCAGCATGTTCAACGCTTGTTTAGTTGAGCAGTCGTCTCCGGGACCAAGGCGTGGCAAAGAGGAATCGAAAAGATCGTAAAGGAACTCCATTTGTTCGTTATCGTTCATTGTTCATATGTCCTTAATATTTTATTTTTTATTACTTACAGGAGTTAATTCGCCAGGTCTTATCGACACAAACAATTTCTCTGGGAGAACAGTTCGTAGGGCGGGCCAACTGGCCCGCGGAACGCTTACCGGGCACAGTGTCAAAAGTTTCGCGGGCAAGTTTGCCTGCCCTACTGACTGACTGCCTGCTCCTAAACGGGTAAAAAAACCGCTACAATGTTACCGCGACCATACAATCCAACATCAATAATCCTTACCCTTGCCGCGGCCACCCGCCGCGAAGGAGGTTTACTTGTGAAAAGCCAGTGTCAGAACGGGCCGTTTGCCAACCTCAATCCGACTGTAGTTCACGAAAGCAGTGCACTCCAGAAGCGCCTTGTACTGATCAGGACATCGAGTGGCGAATTCGGCAACATGCTCCAGTTGGATCACAAGTACTCCGCTTGGTTGAACGGAAACAGAAGACATACCTGCTTCTAGGTCATCAAGAGATTCCATGCAATCAATCCACGCATCCATGTTCCGACCGTACCATTTGGGGAATCCGAACTCTTCGGCAAACACGTTGTGGAACGTGTCCCATCCACGAATGCGGCTGGTATCGATCTTCACTATCGGAGTTTCTTTATGTTTTCCCACGGCCTTATTCCCGCTGCTCTTCCATTGCAGCAGGATTGTACTCAATTGTGCTGTATGACAGTGTGGTAATTCCCTTTACCGGGTGGCGTGGCCACGACAATAAATACCAAAACAAACCGACGAGAATAGCAATTGAGTAAGGCACCCCCGGAATTCCTATTTCCTTACGGGGCCTGAAGGTGTGGCTTCAGGGCCTTCGGCAGGCGACGGAGAAAGGTGATGTCGTCGATGACGAATGACGCTTTCTCGTTCTTCTGGTTCAGGCAGAACTTCATACCTGTCAGGTGCATCGGTCGCGCGGGCTTACCGGCCTTGGCGTAGAAGTCGGGGCCTTCGACCGCCAGTTCCAGTTTCGTCAGGTCAAACACGAACCATGTCCACACGCCGGGCCTGGGGCGGACGTAGGCGCTGAAGGCGAAGTAAGACTGATCCGCCCTGCCGCGAGGGGCCGGCCTGGTCACCAGGCCAAGCACAACCAGCATTTCGCGATCCGCCTTGACCCGAAACGCGAGATATTTGTATGGCTTCAGGTCGAAGTTGCGGACCGGCGGCTTGGTGCGCACTATTTTGTGTTTTCCGTACTCGCCCCAGTCCTCTGTTTCACCGTCGGCGAAGTTGATTCTGACGACGTGATTGTCGCCGTCCCTGGCGTATGCGGCGGCCTTGCCCCATTGCTGCTTCTGCAAAGCGGCGTTTTCGGCATTGTCGAACAGCCACTTGTCCTTTCCCATACCCGCCTTGATCACCTCCGGCGCGATCGGCACGGTTGCGGGCCTGGTGGCAGCGGGCGCTGACGCGACGGGTTTGGTTGTGACCAAGGGCATCTTCCGCCCTCTGCCGGTGATGTCCGTCGCGTCGCCGAGGCCGGTGATTACATCGACGATTCGCCGGCAGAAATAGGGAGCCACTGTCTTTGAGAACTTCTCGTTCGGGTGCGAGTCGGCTGCGGCCTGGGCGTACTGGCCCTTGAGATACAACCCGCCGTCGGTCTGCAACTGATAGAAGTCCCACAGGTAGATATTGTCGCCTTTTTCGTCCCATTTGTTCCGTACCCAGTCGAAGAAGGCCTTGGCTCGCATAGCGGTTGCTTTGTCCATGTCATTTTTGACCTGAACAGCGCCGGTCCAGACGATGAAGCGGGTTTTCGGAAACAGTCGCATCTTCTTCTTGAGGGCTGCGTACTGAAGTTTGTAGTTTTCGATCCGCTTGGTCCCGGAGGCCACGTCAGGTCGGCCGGTGTCGGCCTCGATGCTCGTTACCGGGAAGCAGTGCTTGAAAATGATGATCTCGTACTTCCGGGTGAGCATTTCCAGCGTCGGCTCGTTCTTGAAGGGCCTGGGTCCCGCGTTCCTGACCCAGATGTTCCAGTAGTCGTACGGGTAGTTCTCCCACCCGTAGGGCGCGTCGGCGGGGAAGTTCCGCTCGGTGATGGTGTATTTCGTGCGGTTTGCGGCGTTGTATGCCTTCATCCACTTTGGAACACCGCCGTTCCAGACGCATTCGCCCGTACTGTGGTGCAGGAAGATGATTCGAGCGGTCTTTGGAAAGGCCTGCTGTGTAGCAGCGATCTTCTGCGTAGTGGCGGTCTTTGGCAAGGTCTTCTGTTTTGCTGCCAGTTTAACGACCGCAACGAGCGCCAGGCCAAATACGACAAACGCCGCTACCGGAACCAACATTTTCCTGCCGTTTCCTGTCTTCGTCGTGTCCATGATTTTTCTCCTTCAGTGTATCCGCCGGAAAGATCCATTGCCCCGGGTCAGTGCACCCTTTTTTGCCTGCCCGTTGAGTGTGGTTCAACAACCGTGCCAAACTGGAGATTACCACAATCATGGCAAAAGAACGAGCAGTCGCAAGTGCTTACGGGAAAAGGTGCAGCGATATTATGAGTAACTTCTTTTTACGCCTCCCGATGCTTAGCGCGCCTGCGCAAGGTCGGCAGGCAATGAGTAATATCACCCGGCCCGGCGAGCGGGTCGGGTGATATTACCTATCAGTAGTTCGTGGGCCGGGATAAAGCAAAATAAGGGAATTACTGCTCAACCACGTCGAGAAATCCAATCGTAAATATCAGGCCGTGAGAGTTCGTCGGGGTGGCGCTTTCAATGGCTGGACGCCGGTGGGGGTAATGCGTAAGATGCGCCGGCGTTGGCGGCACAGGTTTAAAACCTGTGCCACCAACGTTGGAGTATCGTCATGAGTACGCTGCTTATCGCAATCGGAAGTTTCGTCGGATTTATCATCGCCTACAACACCTATGGCCGGTGGTTGGCGAAGAAGATATTCCGGCTTGACCGCGATGCAAAAGTTCCCAGTAAGGAACTGGCCGACGGTGTTGATTACGTCCCCACGCGCAAGGGAGTTATCTTCGGGCATCACTTCACTTCCATCGCGGGCACCGGCCCAATCGTCGGTCCGGCGATAGCCGTTTTCTGGGGCTGGCTTCCGGCGCTGTTGTGGGTGGTGTTCGGCTCGATCTTCATCGGGGCGGTCCACGACCTCGGCTCGCTGGTCATATCGCTCCGCAATCGCGGCCAGAGTGTCGGCGAAATAGCCGGTAAGATCATCAGCCCAAGGGCGAAAATACTCTTTCTTATCATCCTGCTGCTTGAACTGACGATGGTTCTGGCGGTCTTTGGGTTGGTGATTGCCATCATCTTCGCCAAGTACCCCGAATCGGTTATTTCGGTCTGGATAGAAATTCCCCTTGCCCT
>DAOVLS010000091.1 GCA_030631125.1 Planctomycetales bacterium | reverse complement strand
GGAGGGGACACGGGCGCTGGCGGCATTTCCAAGCCCAGCGCCGTCAGGCGCGGCAGCGGATGTCAGCAGGGAAATGCCCTTTGCCCCGGCTGCGTCGGCGAGGCGGTTGACCGTTACGCCTCCGATACCTCGTGCGGGGATGTTGATAATCCGCCGGCACGCAAGGTCGTCGTTGGGGTTGACCAGCAGGCGGAGGTACGCCAGAACGTCCTTGATCTCTTTTCGGTTGAAGAACTCCACGCCGCGGGCGATCTGGTAAGCGATGCCCGCCCGGCGGAAGGCCTGCTCAAGCAGGCGGCTCAGGGCGTTGACGCGGTAGAAGACGGCTATGTCGCGGCAGGGGACGCCTTCGCGTCCAAGCGCGGCGACGAGGTCGGTTACTTCGGCGGCTTCGGCGTGTTCGTCGTTGAGGCGGGTGACACCGACGTCGATCCCCGCTCCGCGAGTGGCGATCAGCCGCTTTGGTTTTCGCAGGCGGTTGTGTGCGATCAGGCTGTCGGCGACGGTGAGTATCGGCTGGGTCGAGCGGTAATTTTCCTCCAGGCGGACGACCATCGCGTCGGGGTAATCGGACTCGAATTCGAGGATGTTGCTTATGTTCGCGCCGCGCCAGGCGTAGATGCTCTGGTCAGGGTCGCCGGTAACGCAGATGTTCTCGTGGCCCATCGCTATGGCGTGGGTGATGATGTACTGGGAGTGGTTGGTGTCCTGGTATTCGTCGATGAGGATGTAGCGGTGCCGCCGGCCTAGCAGTTCGCGGATGTCGGGAAAGTCGCGCATCAGGAAGGCGGTTCGCATCAGGAGGTCGTCGAAATCGACGGCTCCGTTCTCGGCGAGGATGCGCTGGTAAAGCGTATAGGCGCGAGCGGCGGTCTTCTGGAAGAATCCCCCAGCCTCGTCGGCGTATCGCTGCGCGTCGATAAGTGCGTTCTTGGCGCGCGAAATTGCCGACTGAATCGCGCCGGGTGCGAACTGGTCTTTGGGGATTTCCAGGCGCTTCATCGCCTCTTTGACGCAGCGGGTCTGGTCGTCCTTGTCGTAGATGGTAAATTCTTTAGGAAGGCGGGTCTGGTCGGCGAATTCTCGCAGCAGGCGGAAGCAGAAGGAGTGAAAGGTCCCGATAAATGTCCCTCTGGGCACGCCGAGCGACTCGACCCGCTGCTTCATCTCACCGGCTGCCTTATTGGTAAAGGTAATCGCCAGGACAGACCGCGGCGGGACGCCCTGGCTGACGAGGTGCGCGACGCGACGGGTGATGACGCGGGTTTTCCCGCTGCCGGCGCCGGCCAGCACCAGCAGCGGGCCGTCGATGTGCGTAACAGCCCGCTTCTGCGATTCATTCAGGTCTGAAAGTAAGTCCAACGTGCATCTCCGATAAAAACCAGACATGCACTATATCACGCAGGGGCGAGACATCCAACAGGCATTGGGCATTTGGCATTGGTGGTCGAGGGTCGTCGCACGTTCTGCAGCCCCGCCAGGGGTCCTTGGGATATCCTTTGCAGGACCTGTAAAAAAATGAATATTGAATATTCAATATTCTCTGTTGTCGTGCCAACCCTGTGCCACCAATACCGACTCTGCTCTGCGAAGCGCAGCGATTTAAGGTTCTGTGTCTTTGGATTTGGGATATATGCTCCTGGAGGCTTCAATGGTGTTGCCGTATGCGCCCATGTTAATCCTTCCGCCGTTGGGCTGCGATTCGTTCCCGTATTTGCTTTTCGGGTCGCCGGAGTCTATGCAGGGGCTGTTTGCGGCGTCTTTTGCCCATTTCTTCGTTTTGGGGTCCCATCGGCCCGCCTTGCTCTTCAGATGGAAATCGCCTTCGGCGGGATTTGCAAACAACGGGGCGAGAGATATGTCGCCTTTTCCCTTCTTGATCCCCCGGTAGTTTCCCTTTTTGTTCTTCCATACATTGTTATGGGTCGAACTGATTTTTGCGCCCTCGATACCATAACTCTTGTTATTCGCGATAATATTGTTCTTTGCATCAATGGAATAACCGCCGAGACAACAAATACCGACTCCATTTAATACTATCGTGTTTGATTCGACAAATATCGTGGGGGAGTGCGGGCCGTCTATCGCCACCCCCCAACCCCTGTTGTTATAGAAAAGATTATTGGTTATGTGATTATTCCAGCCGGCGTGTTGTCCGTATATTCCGGCCTGGTTGCCGTAGGCCGTATTGTTGCGCCATATGTTCTTATCATTCCCGACGTAGAACTTGAAGCCATACTGATTGTGATGGGCGATGTTACCTTCTATTATGTTATTATCGCACCCGCTGTTAAACTCCAGGCCGCAGTGCGAGACGCTGTAACTGAATATGTTTCGCAGGAATTTGCTGTTAATCGTAAATACATTGCCTGAGCCACAATAATTCTTCGTGAAGATACAGTCGCTCACTGTCAGATGGTTGACGTTCCACGATTTTTCGTTATCGCCGAAATTCGTCTGCAGGCCGCCCCGAAAATGCGATACTTTCACACGTGAAATCACGACGTTGGAAACTCTCCTGAGGTGAATCGCAAGGTTAGTTTTTATCGAAGCGCCGTTCGGGACGGTTGAATGGATGTACATCTTCTCGATTCCGATATCTTTGACATCCACCGCGTAGAAAAGGGCGTTGACGGGTCCCGGAGGAAAGCCGCTGCATACGAGTTCAGTCTTATCCATACCTTGTCCGATTATGGCTACGGTGTTCTTCTTTATGACAATTGGAATCTTTCCGGTTACGTCGAAAGCGCCTGCTGCAAGTTCGACAATCCCGCCTGTTGGCCCAAGGGCGTCTATTGCCTTTTGGATGGATTGCCCCGGTTTTATTGTCTTGACGGTCGAGGTGGTGATATTCCATGTTTTTTGGGCCTTATGAGGGGTTGGGCCTGTTTTTCGTATTCTGCCATAGGCCGATACCTCTATGTCCCAGTTGGCTTTCTCGTTCGGGACCTTCCATTTGAAAGTGCTGTGCTTCACACCCTTGTTGGTTTGAGTGGCCAACACCCCGGAGCCTTTGCGGATACTCCAGCCGTGCTCACAGGCTTTGGCGGTGGTTATTGAAAAGGTGATGCTGTCTCCCTGCCTGACCAGGTATATCAGGTCCCGTTCGTCGGCCTTGTGCTGTGGAGTTCCTCCTTTTGAGGAGAAGTCCTTTATTACCGGCGTCGCTAAAGCGAGCTGCCCCAAAGCCAATATCACCACACACACCGCACCGGTTTTCATCTTTGTAGCCATAATGTTCCTCTTTCCTTATACGATTATGCCCGGCACTCCGCCCGGACGCTGGCGGTTCCCGACGTTACAGGTAAGCGGATCAATCCGGAAAGGCCGTCAAAGTCCCGATGTTCAGCCCCGTCAACCATAACCGATTCGAGTTCGTAATCGTCCGGTAATCGCAAAGTCAGCGTAATCATCGCGGGAGGGTTTCTGTCGGGACATTTAATGTCGGCCTCAATCAGGCCCCCGGCCAGCCGGGACCGTACTTCAATCGAGACGGGACCAAAACAGGTCGGGGCGTTTTCTATCTTTATGGTCTTCCCGTCGGCAAGCCACCCGCGAGGCGTGGCGCGCAGAAGGTGCAACTCGTCGAAGACGCCGTCGTTCTGTGAATCGCGCTCCAGTATGAGCATGTGCCGCAGGCTCTGAAGCACGATAGCGTTGGAAGTGCAGTTGGGCGGATTCGCCATTCTGCGCAGATTCGTTCCCTCGTAAGTATGAAGACTCGATACTTCGCCGCCGACAAAGGTATTGCGGGTGCAGCCATGGGCAAGTTTGGCGTAAAAGGCTACGAGGAACTTGTCCGCCTCAGATCGCTTCAGCAGGGTGAGGTTGTAGCGCATGCCGTAAATGTCGTCGATCCCGTCTTCAAAGCGGACCAGCCCCAGCAGTCTGCCGCCCCTGGTCTCCAGGTAACGCATGATGTGATCGATGATCTCGTCGTCGGGAGAAAATACATCGGACGCCAGGACATAGGGAATAATAAGGTTGTAATAACTTCCATAGCGCGAGCCGGTTATCCTTTCAAAGGGTTCGGTCTTTTCATAAAGCGGAACGGGTACGAAAGGAGGATCGGCGTCCTTGCACATGGAGGCGTCCACCGCCTCGACGATGGCCTGGCGATAAGCGGCGGAATCGGAAAGATATTTCTCACCCAAAGACGTATTGCCCAGCATTTTCAGGATCAGCGCCGAGTCGCGCAAGGCCCGCCAGGACCGCACGTCGGCGGTGAGATTGTACATTTCGTCGTCCATGTCGGCGTTATAGTGCTCCTTCGGGAGGATGCCGTACGGGGTCGTCTTCCGTTCCCTGCTTATCATTTCACAGCCTTCCAGAATGCGCGCGAAATTCCTCCTGATGAATTCGGCGTCCCGGAAGAGGCGGAAATGGTCGGCATACGCGCTTAGAAGGAAGGCGTTGGAGGAGTATTTCAGTCCGGTTTGCCTGTAGTCGTTTATATCTTCAATAAGCGCCCTGGTCCTTCGGGCGTGCCCGAATTGCGCCAGGGCTGCGGCGGCGTCAAGGCTTTCGCTGGCGTACGCCCGATCGTATGGATTGGCGTAACTGTAGTGCATGCTGGAACCGTTGACGAGCATCAACGTCTGAATCACCATCGCCCGCCAGGCGTTGTTGACGACATCCTCCGGTACTTCGAAGTAAGCGCCGTCGTCCAGGATATTCCGCCAGTAGGAGATTGTCTGCCGGCGCACCTGCTTGTAGGCGTCGGCGGTAAGCGGGGCGGGGTGGTTGGGTGTAATGGGAAAACTCGGCAGCATCAGGTATGCCGTGGCGGTATCCCCGGACAGATCCCATTGATAAGCGAGCGTCTTCCGTTCTTCGTCGAAGTTAGCCGGATGAGAGAACTGGCAGGCGGTCTGCACTCCCCAGAGCGTTACAACGTCGCGATTTCCGAACTGGCGGATCTTGAGGGCTGTGTCGCAATCGAACTTGAGCGCAACGGACGCCGTCCGGTTCTCATGGGCTTTGGCGGTAATCTTGACATAGCAGGCAAGGTTTTCGGGATGTCCGACGGCGGGGGCTGCGAAAACCTCCTGTGAGTATGATACGCCGTCGTGCCGGTAGGCTATCCGGATGATGGGCAGATAGCCGTCGAGGTAAGCCGGCCCGGTTATTCTCTCCAGGTCGCCGCCGAAGGCTTCCTTGTCCGCGCCGACGAGGATCGACATTTTCAGGTCCGGCCTGTACCAGGTCTGCCATCCTGTGCCTTCCAGCCGCCAGGGGTTCGGACTGACATGCACCTCCGCTCCGTTGCTTATGAACAGGAATTTTTTGGCGCTGCCGACCATGCTCAGTACGAATGGGTAATACTTGAATGGTGCGTTCGCCACCCCCAGCGGCGGCAGATAGTCCTTGATGTTTTCGTAGGTGGGGCCTTCGGGCCTGGCTAGGACTTCCCTGGCCCAGATGTCATCAAGTGCATTAATGGCGGTGTCGATTCTCTCTGAAGGTACGATTTCGCCGACCAGGGGATTGGCCCAGCGTTCTTCTGTGGAGTCCATCAGTTTTTTCCTTGTACGAGGCGCTTGCGCCGATTTTTGCTCATTATGCACTACAGCCCACGGAAGGAGAAACAGGCTTTCCGTGGACTGTAGGTACAAACTACACTTACTGCTTGTGGCACGTGCACAACAGCGGACGCCAAGCCTCGCCATTCGAATGGCGGGGCTTCTTTTTCCATTGCCAAGTGCTGCTTACTTTCTGCGTCGGCGGAGGAGAACACCGATCCCGCCGAGTCCCAGAAGCGCCAGCGTCGCGGGTTCGGGAACGGCGTCGTTCCAGACCTGCGCCATCTTGTCGTAGCCGGCGGCGTTCGGGTGTATTCCGTCGGCCAGGTCGGCAACGGTAATCGCCGGATACATGTCCACGAATGACACCGATTTTCCCATCGCGATCTTCTCATCGACTATTCCGGGGATCGTGGAGTTGTAAGCGATGACCTTCTGGTTGGCTGACGGGCCGGACAGGGGGGTGATGGACGCTACGAATAACTCGGCGTCCGGAACGCCGGTGGTTATCTGGTCGATCAGCGAACTCAGCCGGTCCGGCGCGTGGTCGAGATCGTAATTTTGCAGCACGTCGTTCGTTCCGATCATCAACAGGACGTGTTCCGGCTGGTAGGTGTTCAGCCAGCCGTCGATATAGATGGCAATCTGACTGATCATCCAGCCGCTGTGGCCTTCATGGTTCTTGTCCGGCAGGGACGGCGGGCCGTTTGACATGGACCCGACAAAATCCACGTCCCAATCGCGGTTTTGCAGATGGGTCCACAGGTCGATCCGGTATCCGCCGGGAACGTTATATCCGTCCGTGATTGAATCACCCAAAGGCATAATCCTGACCTGTCCGGACGCAGCCAAAGCAGTCGCCGCAATAACCATCAGGATCGTCAGGCACAGACACCAACCTGAGCTGATGCGGCGCGTAATATCTTTCTGTTTGTTCATGTTCTTTTTTCATCCTCCGGTTCATAGGGCGGTCCGACAGGCCCGCGAGCAGGCCGATTCGCCCCGCGAAGTTGTTTTCGGGAACTCGCCTTTATTTCATAAAGGCGTACCGAACGGCCCCATGTGGGCCGTTCGGCGTTAATCAACGCGAGTCGTCATTCTATCGGCGTTTCCGACGAAGGAGAACTCCGATCCCGCCGAGTCCCAGCAGCGTCATTGTCATCGGCTCGGGGACTTTTGTTACCGTCAGGGCGGTATCGCCATAGACGGGGTTTTCCCACAGGCCGTTGCCGGGCAGGGTAACGGTAAATGCGCCGGTCTGCGAAGCATAGGTCATAATGGTGTATTCGCCCGCAGCAGCGCCAAGGTCTGTTATTACCAGGTTCCCGTCGAATGCGGCAGCGCCGGTAACGACGATCGTTTCAATGCCGTTAATCTCGGCTACCAGTGTACCCATGTCGGTCTGCGTGTAGGTTCCGAACGTAATCTTGTCCGTCCCGGCGCCCCATGAACCGGTAACTTTGAGGATAGCGTCAGTAGTTCCGCCGGCTGTGCCGAGAGTAACGCTCGTAGCGCCGACAGTCCCGCCGGAGATGTTGAAGTATCCGTCCGATGTGCCGGAGTACCAATTTGTGCCTACCTCTACAATGCCGGCATTGAGTACGCCTGTGCCGCTTAAATTATATGTCCCGGTGGTTCCGCCGGTGCCGCCGAGGTAGAGTTGGCCGAGGTGATTGACGCTGAGGTTGGCCGCATCGGCGATGTCTTCCAGGCTGATGGGTATGTGGTAGTGAGAATGGATGAACTCCCGTGCGGCCTGGACCCGGCTGGAGGGTTGTTTCGCATCCGGTTTGACCGATTTTCCTTTCCGCTTTCCTCTCGATGGTCGGCGGACAGGTACGGCCGGTATGTCCACGACGGCGGGTGAAGCGGTGGAAGTGGTTGCCCGCAGACATCGCTGCATGAACTCCAGGAGGATGGACCGTCCCACGTCGGCGTAATAGGGTTGACGGGAGCGGACTTCCTCCAGCAGGCTGGTCATCAGTTCGCTGAAGTGCCGGCCCGGAAGCAGGTGCTGCGGGGTCGCATCCAGCACGTTGCCGTCGCCTGCGATCCGGCCCAACTGTATCCACACGCACGACGGGTAACTCCTCATCCACATGGCTGAAGATGGCCGGTCGATATTAATGCTCTCGGTGAAACGTACCGTTGTCTGAAGAATTCTGCGAGGGGTCCCTGCCGGCATGAGCACCATCATGCCCGGCGTGACAACAACCACCTTTCCGTCGATGCAATGCAGGAATTTACCGGTCAGTCCGATTGCGAGTTCCGGGTCGCGGTAGCGGTACCGCGTGTTACGCGACCGTTTGGGTTTTACCTCTCCGGCGCAGTGGGCGGGCGTGATCTGTTCGGGCAGGAGCAGTTTGCTTATGCCGTCGCGCTCGATCCACGGCAGAATGCGATGCTCAATGATGTCACGAAGCGCTTCGGCGATGTTTTCCATTATTAAATTATACCAAAACCAGGGACCAGGGAAAGACCGGAATACCGGAGGACCGGAGGACCGGGCATTGGGCATTGGGCATTTGGCAT
>DAOVLS010000195.1 GCA_030631125.1 Planctomycetales bacterium | reverse complement strand
TTTATTCTCGGAGAGGTGCCGGAGCGGCCGATCGGGCGGCACTGGAAATGCCGTGTGCCTTAGGGTACCGTGGGTTCGAATCCCACCCTCTCCGTTATTCCATTGCGGATTGTGGATTGCGGATTTTCACTTCTGGTCGCTGTTGACTTGCATCGCAGCCCGGACGATTCTTACCTCTTCATATCCGACCGTTCCGTCGGAGGCTTCCACGATTTCACGCAGGCTGTCGGTTCCTATACGTTTGAACAGGCGTTCGATCTCCATTCGCTTGTCCGGTTCGACTTGCCGATCCAGTTCAACGTCCCGGCCGTCCAGGATCAGACGCTCGATATGTGTCGAAATGGTCCCCGTCGTCAGCCCTCGCCTCTCGGCGATTTGCGAACGGTCCAACCCCTCCTTGAGCAGTTGCCATGTAACGCCGAAAGTTTTCCCCGCCGGCGATTTGGTTTGCCTGGGCGCGCGTGGTTCCGGCAGGGGCGGGGCGCTGCTTTTGACTTGAGGGTTCGATTCGACAAAGGCGCGAATCACCGGCAGAAAATCGTCGCTGTAGCGTTGAAGTTTCATCTCCCCCACGCCGGTAACGCGGCGCATTTCGTCCGGCGTAACGGGAAAATAACAGGCCAGTTCGTGCAATGTCCTGTCCGAGAAGACAACAAACGGCGGAACATTCTGCTCCCCGGCAATCCGCACCCTGACCGACCGAAGCCGCTCAAAAAGTTCCCGATTATAATCGTCCGCAACCGTCGAGACGGCGCGGCTTGGGGTTTCGGTTCGCTTGCGGACGTAAAACTCTTCCCTGCCGAAGAGCACCTCGCGCCCGTGCGGCGTAACCTGCAAAACGGGATATTGTCCCTCCGTCTGGATGAGGCATTTCTGCGCGAGAAGGTCGTCGATAATCCCGCGCCAGAAGCGTTTGTCTTTGTCCTTCCCGACGCCGTAGGTTTTTATCCTTTCATGTCCGAGTGAGCGAATTCTCTTCGTGTTCGCGCCGGTTACGACATCGACGATATGGGCAGCGCCGAAACGCTGTTCCGTGCGAACAATAGCCGACATTACAATCTGGGCTTCGGTGGCGGCATCGACCTGCTCGGCGTCGCTCGTACACACGTCGCATGTGCCGCAATTGGCGGCTTGGAGTTTTTCGCCGAAATAGGCAAGAAGTTGTCGGCGTCGGCAGACATTGGCTGTAGCGAACCGGGCAATTTCATTGAGTTTCCCGGCTGCGATGCCCTGCTCCGTCTCGTCGGGCATCTCGTTGATGAAGTAGCGGATTTTGGAAATGTCGCCCCTGCCGAAAAACAGGAGGCAATGCGCCGGTTCGCCGTCGCGTCCAGACCTGCCCGTTTCCTGGTAATAACTCTCTATGTTCTTGGGAAGGTCGCCGTGGACGACGAAGCGGACGTTCGACTTATCGATACCCATACCGAAAGCGATGGTGGCTACGATGACATTAATTTCGTCGCGGTTGAAGGCGTCCTGGTTTTTCTTCCGCGTTTCGCTGTCCAGGCCGGCGTGATAGGGACGGACTTTTACGTCGTGGGAGGCGAGATATGCGGCAGTGTCTTCGACGTCCGCCCGAGTGGTGCGATAGATGATACCGGATTCATCGCGCCGGTTGTGGAGAAACAACAGTATCTGCCGGTTCACGTCGTCCTTGTCGGCGACCTCGTAAAACAGGTTAGGCCGGTCAAACGACGCCCGCACAGTGTGCGGATCGCGCAGGGCCAGCCTGTCGATAATGTCCTGTTGCACCCGCTTCGTCGCTGTGGCTGTGAACGCCGCCACCGGAACACCCGCGAAATGCTCGACGATAAGCGAAAGTGAAAGATAATCAGGCCTGAAATCGTGCCCCCACTCGGAAATACAGTGCGCTTCATCAACCGCAAACAGGCAAATGGGGACAGCCTTCAGGGCTGCCAGGAAACTGTCCATTGCGAATCGTTCGGGGGCGACGTATAGAAGGTCGAGTTCGCCGCCCGAAAGCCTGCGAAGTACCTCAGACCGCTGCAAACCGTTCAATGAACTGTTGAAATACTCCGCATGGATTCCGTTGTCCCTGACCGCATCGACCTGGTCTTTCATCAGGGAGATAAGCGGGCTGATGACGATGCAGACACCTTTCAGCAGATGTGCCGGTAGTTGATAGCACAGCGATTTCCCCCCTCCGGTGGGCATCACGGCAAAGACATCGCGTCGGGCGAAAATTGCGCGGATGATTTCTTCCTGGTTGGGCCTGAAGGCATGAAATCCGAAAACCTTGTCAAGCGGAGCGGTGAGGTTCTCGATTTTGCCCGGTTTCTGCGCCAAAGTCATGGATTCCAACTCTGTGTGTACCTCTACCCGTACCCGCGAGTAGCGAGTAGGCTGCCTGATGGAAGATTATGCCGCACCGGGCCGGACGATGCAACCACCATCGAGTAGGCTCATCATAAAGACCGCCTTACGCCGATAGGTTTAATAATAATCAGAGCATTTTCTTGACAATCCCGTTAAAATCGGCAATCTATGCTGCTGGTTGAGAGGAGGTCATTATTATGGCCATACTGAGACTGACAGGATGCGTAGTAGCGGCGGCAATGGTTCTTTGTCTGGGCGGCTGCGGCGACAGCGATAAAAAACTGGAGACAACCTCCGGCGGGTATCGTGAGGTCGCTCCTCCGATTGAACTGATCGCCCGGGCAAATCCGCCCATCCACGATATGCCCGTTCCGATCGGCTTCGAACTGGATGAAGACCGCAGCCGGAACTTCACAGCCGCAGGCGCTCGTTACGTGGACCACCTCTACAAAGGCAGCGCCGATAAATGGGTGGTAGCCAGATTCTATAAACGCCAGATGCCCACCAACCGATGGACGTTCGTTACGGACATTTTCGCGCAAGGCGACATCAGGCTGGACTTCGAGAGAGAGACCGAACGCTGCCAGATTGTCATCGGCAAGGGCAGCCTGTTCAACCCCACTTACATCAAGGTGCAATTGTGGACCACCGGGCGCATCGTCGTGCCTGATGAGAAAACCGGAGGTAAATCCGCAGGAAAATGAAGGCTCAACGAAGACATGAATTGCAGGAAAACGTCCTTGCCCACGAACTGGGCAAGATAAAGGCTTTTTTTAACCGCTATGGCAACTGGATTATGGGCCTGACCGTCGCGGTGCTGGTTGTAGTCCTGGTCGTCTGGCACTATCAAAGCCGAGGCGCCGCGGAACTGGCTGAACAGTCCGCCCTGTACGAAACGCTGAAGCGCGATGTCTATGCTCCGGATAAGGAAGCATCGGTGCTGGAGGGTCTGATCGGCTTGGCTGAAAACGCCAGGGACCCCCTTCTGTCGGCATCGGCGTCCATGTTTGCAGCGGATTTCTGCGCAGAGCGATACGTTACGGACCGGCGACGCTCCGACAGCCGACAGGCCGACCAATATCGGGAAAAGGCCAAAAAATATTACAACCTCGTTATCCAGAAACATTCAGACCGAAAAAATTTCGTCGCTAAGGCTCATCTCGGACTGGGAATGCTGGCTGAAAGCGCATCGGACTGGGCAACTGCAAAATCCGAGTATGAATTGGTGAAGCGTTCGCTGGATGATGCTTTTCCGGCCTCGGCAGAGGCGCAGCGAAGATTGAATAACCTGGAAGCATGGTCCAAAACTTTCCTGTTCGCCACGACCGCACCGGCGACCGCGCCGGCGACCGGGCCGGCATCGAAACCGGCCCAGACACAACCGGCGTCAAAACCGGCCTTGACTAACACGGAAAAATAGATAAAGTTTTCCAGGACAATTTGACAGGTACGTTTTAGAACTACTTTTCTGAAAATGTTAACCAGGCATTAGGAGATGAGCACACATGTCAGACTTGCAACCAATTGCAGACGCCCTGATCAAGGGCGACCGTAACACCGTAGTGGAATTGACACAGAAGGCAATTGATGACGGCCTCACCCCGGCTGATATCCTTAAGGACGGGCTGATCGGCGGGATGAACGTCATCGGCGTTCGCTTCAAGAACAACGAAGTGTATGTGCCGGAGGTGCTCATCGCCGCCCGTGCGATGCACGGGGGGCTGGACGTCCTCGAACCGCACCTGAAGGCCACCGGGGTCGAACCACTCGCCGTCGTCGTCCTGGGAACGGTCAAGGGCGACCTTCACGACATCGGAAAGAACCTCGTGGGTATGATGCTCCAGGGCGGCGGGCTGGAGGTCGTCGATGCAGGAATCGACGTGTCCCCGGAAAAATTCGTCGAAACCGTCAAGGAAAGCGGCGCCAAATTCGTCGCAATGAGCGCGCTTCTGACCACGACAATGCCGCAGATGCCCGAAATTATAAAGGCCCTCAAGGAATCCGGTCTGGCCGTCAAAACACTGGTCGGCGGCGCGCCCGTTACACAGAGTTACGCCGACGAAATCGGGGCGGACGGATACGCGCCCGATGCAGCCAGCGCCGTCGATAAAGTCCTGGAACTGGCAAAACAATAACGCTGCAAAAGGGCGTGGTCGGTTTTCAGCGGCGTGAGAGTGCACCGATTGCGACAAAAAATTTAGCAGGGATGCAAGGGATACAGGGGATAAACAGAAAAAATGAATGTTGAATAATGAGCAGAGAACCTGCCTGCCGGCAGGCAGGTGTCGAGTTTTGAAGTAAAAGAAACGAGCCGTCGTTGAGGGAGATTTTTTACTTCGAAATTCAAAATTCTCTGTTCAATATTCAACATTCTCCTTTTATCCCCTGTATCCCTGCTAATGCTTTGTTTGAACAAATGCCCGACAAGGTGCATAAAAACGCTCCCGGCGTGGGGATGCAGGTGATCGAGACGCCGGACGAATCGGACCAGGACGGCCTGCGCCGGCTGCGAATCGACATCCGCCGGGCATTGCCGAACCGCCGGCTGGATAAATACCTCGCAGGCCGGCTCGGTGAAATGTCCCGCACCGCACTACAGCAGTACATCCGCGAAGGCGCCGTTACCGTCAATCAGCGAATCGTCAAACCATCGCACATCATCCAGACCGGCGACGTTATCGAGATGCTCCTGCCCGAGCCGGAAGAGTTCGTCATCGCCCCTGAGCCAATCCCGCTCGATGTGATCTATGAAGATGACGACATCATCGCCGTTAATAAACAGGCCGGGCTTATCGTTCACCCGGCCAGGGGCAATCACGCAGGTACGCTGCTGAATGCACTGGCGTATTACTTTCAGCAGCGAGGCGAAGATTCAACCCGGCTGGACGACCTGCCCGACCGCGGCGACCAATGCCGACCCGGCATCGTCCACCGGCTCGACCGCGACACCACCGGCGTTATCCTATTGGCCAAGACCAAACTGGCGCTGTGGCGGCTTGGCAGACAGTTCGAACTG
>DAOVLS010000203.1 GCA_030631125.1 Planctomycetales bacterium | reverse complement strand
CGGTTTGGCATCGACCTTCACCGGCTTGTAGTACTGCGCCATTCGCGCCGGCAGGTCGTCGCAGCCGGGGAGTTTCTTCGCCGAACCGACCAGCACGTCCTCCGCCCGCATCGGCCCAGCCCCAAAGACAATAACGCACGCCAAAAGCAATCCTGTGATCCGTTTCATCGCTACGCTCCTTATCTGTGGATACACTGATACCTTGTCTCTCCATTAGACGCAAACGGCGGACAAAAGATTCAGGATGAAAAAAGATTTTTTCTATTTGTCGGTTTTGCGTTTCGGCGGTGTCCAGGTGGACTTTTCCGCCGTCGCGCCGAGGTGCAGAATGGGAAGATGCTCTTTGTCCGGTGGCGGACGGTACTGGAAGAGGACAAAGCCGGCCGTCTTATACTTTCGAGTGATGAGAATGTGGTGAAGCGTCTGGTCCGGCGTCATTAGCCTCACCAAACCGATGCCCGGCATCAGCGGGATACGTCCGTCAACCCATCGGCTGATGGCCTGCATCTGGGTTTCAAAGTCGGCAGTCTTCTGGATGTACTGCATGGGGCAGACGAAATCGAGATAACCCTTCTCGACCCAGAGTTTCCAGTCCTGTCCTACATAGACGCGGGCGCTGGGCCAGTGCCAGAACACCGCCGCCGAAATCTGTGTGTCCGGCTTGGCCTTATGGGCGGCCTTGCTGACGGCTGCGACCAGGTTCGTGATCCGATCGCGGCGGAACTGGAGATACTTTTTCTTCAACTCGCCGGTGCGAACATCGGCGGGCCAGTTTTTGACCTTAACCTTATACTCCGCCTCGAATTGCTTCCGACACCGCGAGCAGTAGCACGTCTCGTCGCCGGGGAAACGAATGTAATCGAAGTGAATGCCGGCAATATCGTAATCGCGGGCCATCTCTACCATGGAATCCACTTCGAGTTTCACGTTGGCCGGGTCAGACGGGCACATCGCGTATTCGACCGTCTTGCCGTGACAGTCCTGCATCAATCGTCCCTCGCGGCGGAGTTTTTTGTGGAACTGACCGGACCTGCGGGCCTGGCAGCGCAGATTACACTTCCAGGCATGGACGGCGATGCCGTGTTTCTTGCCGGCTGCGGCGCATTCGGCCAGTAAGTCCCGTTTCTTGTCGCCCACCATCGGCAGCAGTTTGCTTTTATAGGCCGCCGCATCGCCCCAGGACATGTTCACAATGATGGCATTGAAACCGACCTCCGAGAGCGTCTTCAACGCCTGGTCCCAACTCATCCCACGGATGCCCTTGGGGTCGTGGCACCAGACCGCGCGAAACTCGCCCGGTTTCGATGGCACACTGGCGGCGTAGGCGCGTAGATAGGCCTGCTGGGCGTCGGCGAGCATCGCGACCGCCTTGGCCGAATCGCCACGCTCCATCGTCATCCCGGCATCGCGGGTGATCATTCCGGCTTCGGCCAGCATCAGCGCCACGGCGTCAAGACGCTCCTTCGGCTGGCCGCGAAGATTCGCCTTGATCGCGGCGGTCAGTTCCCTGACGCCGCCGAAACCGGCGACCTTTCCAAGCCGATTCAGCGCAACGGCCATAGGGTTCTTGGGTTTGCGCGCCAGCCCGCGAAGACTGGAGACCAGAATCGTCCGGTTCACCTCGTCGTGCAGCACAAACAGGCGGATGGCGGTGATTTTGTCCCAGCCGGCGGGCTTGCCCTCCTTTTCAAACTTTTCGCACGGCAGCGTGAGGGTGTTCGTCCCGGCTCGCGCGCTTAACCAGCACCGATGCCAGCCCGGTCCGCTCTGCAAGTACAGCACCATGAACGCAGGCCGGCCTCGGTCGGCGTTAACGTCCAGCGCGATCTCCTGACAGGCCGACAGGTCCCACTCGCCGCTGCGCTCCCAGCCGAGACGCCAATGCTCGTTCGTGCTGAAATTGCACGGAAGTTTCAGCGCGGGTCGACCACCGACGGTCCCCACGCCAACCGGCGGAAAGTCCTTCTCGAGAGGCTTCCACTGTGCGCCGGCCGCCTCGGCTGAAGCGTACCGGAACTCATCCAGCAGGATTACCTTCTCGGCCCCCGCCGCCGAACCGGCCTGTAATAAAATAACGCCCGCGAAAAGCAATCCTGTAACTCGTTTCATCGCTACGCTCCTTATCTATGGACACGCCGATACCCTTTACAACATTAGACACAAACGGCAGGCAAAGGATTCAGAATGAAAAAGATTTTTTCTATTTGTCGGCTTTGCGTTTCGGCGGCGTCCATTTTGTTTTTTCCGCCGTTGCGCCGGCGCGCAGCAGCGGCAGGTAGTTCTCTGCCAGGACCGGGTAGTAGTTGAACAGGACGAACCCGGCTGTCTTGTGCTTTCGCGTGATGAGGATGTGGTGGAGCGTCTGCTCCGGCGTCATTCCGAGCGTCGCACCGATGCCCGGCATCAGCGGGATGCGACCGCCGACCCACTTGCTGGTGAACTGCGTCCAGCCGTCGAAGTCGGCGGCGTATGAGGTGTACTGCATCGGGCAGACGAAATCGAGGTATCCCTTCTCGACCCACAGTTTCCAGTCCTGGCCGACCCGGATGCGTGCGCTGGGACAGTGCCAATACACTGCCGCCGAAATGAGAATATCAGGTTTGGCCTTGCGGGCATCGCGGCTGACGCCGGCGACAATGGCGGTCATCCGGTCGCGACGGAACTGCTGATACGCCAGCTGCAGCGGGCCGGTGCGAACGTCGCCGGGCCAGTTCTTGACCTTGACCTTATACTCTGCCTCGAATCGCTTCCGGCAGCGGTCGCAGTAGCACACGTCGATGCCGGGATAACGGATGTAATCGAAGTGAATCCCCGCAACGTCGTAATCGCGGGCCATCTCTACCATCGAATCGACTTCCAGTTTCAGATTGGCAGGGTCGGACGGGCACAGGGCGTTGTTGAGCGGCTTGCCTTCGAAATCCGTCTGGAACCGCCCCGCCGCCAGCAGGTCCTTGTAGAACTTGCCGGACTGATCGCTCTTGCAGCGCATATTGCACTTCCAGGCGTGGACGGCGATGCCGTGTTTCTTCCCGGCAGCGACACATTCCGCCAGCAGGTCGCGCCCGCCAGCCTGTTTGGCTATCGGGAGAAGTTTGCTTTTGTACGCCGCTGTGCCGCCCCATGACATATTCACAATAATGGCATTGAAACCGGCGTCGGCGAGTGTCTTCATCGCCTTGTCCCAGTTCATTCCGCGGACGCCGTGCGGGCTGTGGCACCAGACGGCCCGAAACTCGCCCTTCTGCGACGGCACGCTGGCGGCGTAGGCGCGGAGATACAAGTTCTGTGCATCATTAAGCTCCTGGGCCGCAGATATTAATTTACCTTCTTTTAAGTACTTCTCAGCGAAACGGTGGCAGTCCCTGGCTCCACTCAGATGCCAGTGAGCGCCCAGACCGGAATTGTCTTTGGGGCAATTAGCTTTGACTGCGGCGGTCAGTTCCTTGACGCCGCCGAACCCTGCCACCTTTCCCAATTGCCTCATACGGTGGTCATAAACGATCTTTTCCATCCCAGGCCAGAGAGGCCCAAGCGTTTCAAGAAACAGAAAGTCCCTACCGGTGACGTAGTGTCGGGTAGGGACATGCCCGACGAAGCAACCGTTCCTGTTAAGCGTAATAACGGCAGGGGTGTCGTTCACTACCTCCACGTCCTTGTCGTACCAGTACCCATAGATATTGGTGTCCTTGGTAGGGATGATTTTGCGTGCGCTGCCGACGGGTTGCTTGGCGTTGAACGTATTTCGTTCGTGGGTCGGCTTGAACCAGATCGCGTCGAGCCGGTCGGCCTTGCCGTCGAGTTTCCCATCTATCCGCACGCCCAGCAATTCGCCCAGCGGTTTCGGCAGATGGTAGCAGACGATTAGTTTCCCGCCGCCGGCGACGAATTTTTTGATGGCAGCGGCTGCATCTTTCGGAAGGACCGGATTGTACGGCAGGATGGCGACCTTCTTACCGGCAAGTCGCCCTGAAGCGACGGCTTTGTCGTCCAGCAGTTCCCAGGCGATGCCGAGACTGTCCAGCGAATCGGTCGTATAACTTACTACCCGGCGGATGCTGCCTCTGGATTTGCCGGCGGCGTCGTTGCGATAGACGGCTACAAGGCCCTTATCGACGTGCGCGCGGATGTTGGAGACGAGTATCGCCCGGTCGGTGCCGTCTTCGCGCGCCACGGCCAGGCGGATTGCGGAAATCCTGCTCCAGTCGCCGGGTCGGCCCTCATCGACTGCAAACCCATTCCGCGGCAGCGTAACAGTGTTCGTCCCGTTCGGTACATGCAGCCAGGAGTACCAGTACCACCCGTCCCCGCTCCGCAGCCACATCAGCATAACCGCCGGCCGATCGCCGGCGGAAACGTCCATCGTGATTTTCCGACAGCCTGATAAATCCCACTTGCCCTCGCGCTGCCAGGCGATGTTCCAATGCCCGTTACCGCTGAACTTGCAAGGCAGTTTCAGCGCGGGCTTGCCCCCGACGGCCGCGGCGCCGATAGTGGGAAAATCCTTCTCCACAGGCTTCCACTGCGCGCCGGCTGCCTCGGCAGAAGCGTACTTGCAATCATCCAGGACGATTACTTTCTGCTCGCCCGTCGCGGCACCGGCCTGTACTAAAAAGACGCCCGCGAAAAGCAATATGACGATTCGTTTCATGGCGACTCCCCAAAGATCAAATTATCCTTCTCTGCATAATAATCCTGGTCTCCCCGGGGCCAAAATAATCTTCCTTCCTGTCTATCTCACGAAAATTATTTCTTTGATATAATTTCAAAGCCGCCCGGTTATCCGGATCAACAGTCAAAAGCACGTCTTGTGCGCCTTTATCGGCGAGAACCTGAATAATACGTTCAGTCAGCGCTTTAGCGATTCCCCTGCAACGATGAGTCGTCTTTACAGCAAGAGCCAAAATCCACCCGCTGCTGTTACCTGTTTGCAAAGCACCCAATGTGTACCCGACAATCCCATCTTCTGCATCTACGGCGACCTGGAATAAATCACCAAACACGTCAATCGCTTGAATGAGAAATGAAGAGGGAAAACATTGAACACCAAAAGCCTCCTGGTCCAACTTAGAAACTGCTTTCAGATCGTGTAACGTACAATTCCTGACAGTTATTCGCTTCATAATTCATCGAGTTCCTTGAACCGAACAGAAAAGGGGTCAGGAGCCTTTTTGAGTTCCGGATCTTCTTATAAATAAAGCAAAGAATCTTTTCCAACTCAAAAAGGCTCCTGACCCCTTTTCTGTTT
>DAOVLS010000264.1 GCA_030631125.1 Planctomycetales bacterium | reverse complement strand
TAGTATTGGTTTTTTCGCCGGCATGGTTGTTTATGCCCGGCTGCGACGGGTCGGCAGCAATGTTTCCGGACAAGGCGATTGCTGTGAGCGACGCCCGCGCCGACTACGACACCGACGGCGACGGGCAAGCCGATTTCTTCTACATGTTCGACCACGCCGGCAGGATCGACAGGATCGCCTACGACCGCAACGGCGACGGCAAGGGCGACGAAATCATCCACCTCGACGCTCTAAAACCCCGCTTCTGCCGGCACCTAGTGCTGGTGCTGGACGGTTTCCCCTTCGATGTGGTCAGGGAGTTTTACGATTCCGGGCATCTGCGGATGTTCGGCCGCCCGGCGGTGGTCATCCCGCCTTATCCGGTGATGACCGACCTGTGCCTGGAGGACGCCTTCGGGTACATGCCGTGCAGCGGCTTCGAGGCGAAATATTACCATCGAACCAAACGCACCGTCGTCGGGGGCACCGGCGACTACCTGGCCGGGAAAAACGAACCGTTCGCCAGGATCATCAACTACCGCGCTTCACCCCTCGACGACGGGTCGGCATATATGGAACCCGAGGCGCTGCTTGAGAAGGAACTCGCCAGCGTCAAGCGCCTCTGGGACCGCCGCGAGACAATGGAGGTAATCGCCTATTTTGTTTCCACCGCCGGTATGGGTTCGCGCTTCGGAAAGGAGGGGCAACTCACCACCCTGCGGCGGCTGGAACAATTCGCAGGCCAGATACTTCTGGAGACGCACGGGCTTGTGAAGGTTACGCTGTTCGCCGATCACGGGCAGACCAACATACCGTACGAACTCGCCGGGCTTGATAAGTACCTCAAGACCAGGGGCTGGCGGATGGTCAAGCGCCTGCGGCTGGACAAGGACGTCGTGATGATCAAGTTCGGGCTGGTAACATGCGCAGCATTCAATGCGCTCAACCCGGCCAAACTGACAGACGACCTCCTGGCTTCCGAAACTGTCGAACTGGCCAGTTACGTCGAAGGCGACGCCGTTATCGTCCGCACCAAAGACGCCAAGGCCGTTATCAAATCGACCGACGGAAAGACGTTCGAGTATAACCCCATCGTCGGCGACCCGCTGAAACTCGCCCGCAAAGGTAAAATCGACGGGCGTGAACTGCTTCAGGCCGACGCCGACGGTAAATGCGAATATCCCGATGCGCTGTACCGCCTCTGGCGGGCGCATTTCGCCCTGGTCGAAAATCCACCGGACGTAATCGTCAGCCTCCGTGACCAGTATTGCACCGGGTCGGGATTCTTCTCCAGTGTGATGAAGAGATCATCGACCCATGGCGGGCTGAACTGGAAAAACTCGGCCACGTTCATTATGTCCACCGCCGGACCCATTAAAGGCCCGCTCCGAAGCGAGGATATACCCGGCGAAATGGAAAAAATCTTCAACAGGCCTTTCCCGGCAATGAAATAGGCGGGTATTGGATGCCATGGTCGTGGTGTTTGCGGCCACGTTTGCAGCCAAGTGGATTTTAGCGTGGTCGCAAACACCGCGACCACGGCACCCGATTACAGGAGAAAAAATGTTATCTAAAGAAGTTACGGAATATCTGGCGTCTCATCGTCAGGAGCATCTGGAGCAATTGTTCGAGGTGCTGCGTTTCCCGTCGGTCAGTTCGCAGAGTGCTCACGAGGCGGACGGTCTGGCCTGCGCCGAACACATTGCCGGTCATCTGCGCGGGTTGGGGTTCGAAGCCGAGTTGCGACCGTGGCGGAAGCATCCGGTCCTGCTGGCGCGCAGCACACCCGAAATTGCCGACCCGTCTGCCCCGACGGTGATGTTCTACGCCCACTACGACGTCCAGCCGCCCGATCCGATGGAACTGTGGACCAGCCCGCCGTTCGAGCCGACAATCCGCGACGGGGCAATCTATGCCCGCGGCGCAAGCGACGACAAGGGGCTGATGATGTCCTGTATTCACGGGTGCGAGGCGTTCATCCGCACCGCCGGGCGACTACCGATGAACGTGCTGTTTTTCTTCGAGGGCGAGGAAGAGATCGGCTCGCCGGAACTGGAGGATTTCATTACCGCCGCCGCCGATGACTTGAAGTCGGATTTCGCCATCATTACCGACATGGGGTTTTTTGCTCCGGGGTTTCCGACGATTATGACGGGCCTGCGAGGGCTTGTGTACCTGGAGTTGACGCTTGTGGGCCCGTCGGCCGACCTTCACAGCGGACAGCACGGCGGGGCTGTGGTCAATCCGCTCAACGCCCTGGCCGGGATGATTGCCGCGATGCACGACGATAAGGGGCGCGTGGCGCTGCCGGGCTTCTACGACGACGTGGTCGAGCCGAGCCGGGGCGAACTGGAGAAGTGGGAGTCGCTGCCGTTCGAAGAGAGTGAATATGTCAAAGAAGTGGGCGTCGAGCCCGTCGGAGGCGAACTGGACAGGAGTGTACTTGAGCGCCGCTGGTCGCGCCCGACGCTGGATTGCCACGGCATCGTCGGTGGGTACCAGGGCGAGGGGGCAAAGACGGTCCTTCCCGCCTCTGCTACGGCAAAGATTTCGATGCGACTGGTGCCTGACCAGAGGCCCGATAATGTCCTGTCGGCCTTTGATGAATTTGTGGCCGACAATACCCCCGCCGGCGTGCGGGCGAGCGTGAAGGTGTTGAGCCGCTCACGCCCGTTCGTCGTCCCGCCTGAAAGCCCCACCGTTACCGCCGTCAAAGACGCCATGCGAGAGGCTTTCGACGCTGATGCCGCCCTTGCCCGCTCCGGAGGGTCCGTTCCCATCTCGGAACTGATCCAGAGAATCCTGAAAGTCGATCCGGTCGTTACCGGTTTCGCCCTGCCGGACGACAACATCCACTCGCCAAACGAACGCCTTCGCCTGGAGCAGTTTCACGCCGGCGCTGTCGCCGCCGCGGCGATGCTGAATAATCTGGCGGGATTAACGGAGTAATAGTATTGACTTTCGAGCGGAATTGACCATAATCCAACTCTTCAAACCCGTAATTGATACGAATGAGCGAGGTATTACGCGTGTATGCAATAATCGAAGACGGCGGCAGGCAGTTCAAAGTCAGCGAGGGCGACCTGCTGCGGATAGACCTGATTGACGTGAACGACGAGACCAAAGCGGTCCAATTCGACCGCGTCCTGCTGTTGGCTGACGGGGAGAAGATTACTGTCGGCACGCCGGTGGTCGATGGGGCAAAGGTCGTCGGCGAGATAACCAAAGAGCGCGTCGGCGGAAAGAAGGTCTATACCTTGAAGTTCAAGCGTCGCAAGAGGCACCGCCGCCGCCAGGGTCATCGGCAGAAATACACCGAAGTCCGCATTACGAAAATTGTTGCTTGAGCGTCCTTTCAGTGGAACCGTCCGGAACGACCAAATTGCGCGTCTGGATACGCCTGGCCGCTTTGATCGCAGCGGCGTCGCTGATAAAGTCGGCTTCGAGCGGACCGGTCGCAACAACCCAAAACACCCCCGCCACAACCGGTAAGGCTGTCTCGCTGTCGAAACCGGTGCTCGTCGGGCGACTAACCCAGCCGAGGCTGGCGGAATCATCAGGCCTGGTCGCCAGCCGAAAATACCCGGGCGTGTACTGGAGCATAAACGACTCGGGACATCCGCCGATGCTGTTCGCCGTCGATGCCAAGGGTAAAGGCATAGGACGCATCAGCCTGACCGGAGCGACGAACATCGACTGGGAAGACATCGCCATCGACGCCGGCGGAACGCTCTACATCGGAGACTTCGGTAACAATTCACGCAGGCGGAAGGTTCTGACGATTTACGCCGTCGGCGAACCGGACCCGAAAGGCAAAGACAAAACCGCCGCCGTAAAGTGCAAATACCGGTTCCGCTACCCCCCCGGCCACGGACCTTTCGACTGCGAAGCAATGTTCGTCCGCAAAGGATGGGCGTATCTGATAACCAAGGAAACGCCCAGGGCGAGGCTCTATCGCGTCCGCCTGGATGGGGCTTCGGCGGGGGAAAAAACCCTCCAGGCTGAATATCTGGGCCTGCTCGGCGGCGCTCAATGGGTAACGGCTGCGGACATCTGTCCCGCCGGCCGGAGGATCGCGGTCCTGTCGTACCTGGGCATATGGGTGTATCAACTCGATAAGCCCATCGAAAAGGTCGCCGTCGCCAAAGCGACATCGCAACCGTCGGCGACATCGCAGGCGGCAGCGCGATCGGTCCTGGTTGTGCGTGTAAAACCGCTCAAGCGCAGCGTCATGCTACGCCAGGCCGAAGCCGTCTGCTTCGAAGCAGGCCGGTCGCCCAAGGCGCTGCTGATTACAAACGAACAGCGGGAAGTACATCGGATCCGGTTGATTGGTCCGGGTAAGGCTAAACATTAACACGACAATACGGGCCATTAAAAAACAGCGCCGAACTCCCAAGCCGATATGCGTATCGGCTTGGGAGTTCGGCGCTGTTCGAAGGCTCAAAGCGCAAAAAAAGCGGGCGAGACAGCGCTTGCTCAAGGCACTGTCATCGCCCTTTGCCTTAGTAGAGGTCCCCTCTTTCTCATGAGGCTCTTTTTCGCATAAC
>DAOVLS010000299.1 GCA_030631125.1 Planctomycetales bacterium | reverse complement strand
GAACCTATCAGCCTACTGTAACGAGATAAAGACGTTCTGCACACAACGAGGCGCGACGTACACACTGGCAAACTCGGCTGACGGCGTAGAACCGCTCGTGCTGAATTATTTGCGAAGGATAGGATTGTTGCGATAGCGAAAAGGATTTTTCGACATGCAATGGTTAACGCCGATAACTGGTCTGATTGCAGCGGGAGTGGCTGTTCCGCTGCTGGTGCTGCTGTACTTCCTGAAACTCAAGCGGCGCGACCAGTTCGTCTCCAGCACGCTTCTGTGGAAACGAGCGGTGCAGGACCTCCAGGTCAACGCCCCGTTCCAGAAACTCCGCCGGAACATCCTCCTCCTGCTGCAACTGCTGGCGCTGTTGTTGATTCTCTTTGCCCTGGCTGGGCCTATATTGTCCCTGACGGCCGGTCCCGGGCGAAGGTACGTTCTGCTGATAGACCGTTCGGCCAGTATGAGCGCCAAAGACGTCAAACCAACCCGTCTGGACGAGGCCAAAAAGCAGGCCCGGCAGATAGTCGAATCGCTCCGGAGCAGGACGACTTTTTCGCTTCAGGACACTTCCGACCAGGCAATGGTCGTCGCCTTCGACAGTCACGCCAGGGTGATGTGCAATTTCACCTCGGACAAGCGCCAACTGATCGCGGCGATTAATTCGATTCAGCCGACCGACGGTGAATCCTCGCTCGCCGAAGCAGTCGCCGTCGCCCAGGCATTCGCACAGTCACCGGGCGAAGACGCCAATAACCGTTCTGCCGAAACACCCGCAACGCTGGAACTGTTCAGCGACGGTCGGATCGGCGACCTGGAGCAGATACTCCTGTCAGCCGGCGATTTGAACTTTCACTGTATAGGGCGATCGCCCGAAAACGTCGCGGTAACGGCCCTTCAGGCCAGGCGGTCATACGAATCGCCCGAACAGGTGGATGTCTTCGCTACTGTGTCGAACTTCGGCCAGTCGGCGGTAAGGTCCGACGTGCAATTGAGCATCGACGGAAACGTCCGTGCGGTACGGTCCGTTACGATCCCGCCTCGCAAACCCGGCGATGGCGACAAGCCCCCCGCGGCGGGCAAGGGGCTTATCTCATTCGCGTTGAAGCACTCCGGCGCGGGCGTCATCGAAGTTAGACAACTCCGCCCCGACCTGCTGTCAGCCGACGATGCGGCATGGGACGTCCTGGCGGCTCCGAAAAAACTGACCGTCCTGCTGGTTACAAAGGGCAACTCCGTATTGTCTTCGGCGCTGCGCGCCTGCTCACCGGCGAAAATGGACGTGTGCACACCGGCTGACTTCGACGCGATGGACCACGCCGCAATGAGCGCAGCCCCGATTTACGACGTAATCGTACTGGACAATCACGTCCCCGTCGCCCTTCCGAGGGGTCGGTACCTTATCTTCGGCCCGCCGCCCAAGGGCATAGGGGTTACGATGAAGAACCAACTCAAAAACCAGGTCGTCGTCGATTGGCGTCAGAGGCATCCGGTTCTGCAATTCGTCAACATGGGAAACCTGTTCGTCTCGAAGTGCCGGCGGATGTCGCTTCCGAGGGACGCCGAGGTCCTGGCAGAGTTCGGCGAAGCGCCGGCCATTGCAATTGTGCGACGGGCGGGCAGCGCCGTGTTGCTTGTCGGATTCGACGTGATGGAAACGAACTGGCCTTTCGAGCCGGGATTCGTGATGTTCTGCCACAACACGATGCACTACCTGGGTCTGGAAATCGGGCGCGAGCAGCGGGGTATGTTGCGTGTCGGAAGGGCCATTACTATCGAAGGTCTGCCGGTCGATTCCGACGTCGAAATCACCGGACCCGGATTCGCAAGCCTGAAACTCAAAACCGATCAGGCCGGAGTGTTCCGCTTCCCCGGAACCGACCGGGCGGGCATATATAGCGTAGTAGTTGGCTCGAACCGGCCGAAACATTTCGCCGTCAACCTCCTGGACGCCGACGAGAGCGATATCGAACCGGTCCGCGAAATTGTCCTTTCAGGACGACGGGTCGAAGCGAAAAAGGGTCCGTCCGGCAGGTCCAACACGCTGCTCTGGCCCTGGCTGGCAATGTTGGCACTGGCGATGGTATGCCTGGAGTGGTTCGTGTACAATTCGAAAGTTCGACTGTGACGGAGATAATCGCTATATACGAAAGAGAGTTGCGTATGCCACGTTTGGTCCTGATTTTGACTATTGTTCTGTCCGTCGCGTCGGCTTCGCCGGCCAAGCAGCCGAAGTTCAATGTTGATTTCGATGTCGGATGGGATGGATGTTATCGACCGATGGAATGGACACCGGTAGAGATTGGCATCACCGCCAAACTCACCAAACCCTTCGGCGGGACGGTAACGATCTCGGCCCAGCAGGACGATCTGACCCGAATGATCGTCAGCCACGAGTTTGTCCTCACGCCGGACCTTCCGCTTCGCCTGCCTCTGGTAACCAGGTTTGCCTTTGCCGCCTCCGATTGCATGGTGCAAATCCGCGACGAACGCGGGCGGACACAATGGCGCCATAAATATAAACTTTGGGATTACGGTTCCTCCAGCCGGAGACTGACGGCCGTCGGCAAAAACGACCTGCTCATCGGCCTGGCCGGACGCAGGGCCTTCGGACTGGCGCAACTGCCCAACAACGCCGTCTGCCAAAGCAGCGGGACGAGCGGGCAGGTCTATCTCAAGCAGAAACTCCCTCGTCGCCTGCCTTGGGACTGGACGGGCTATCAAAGCCTCGACCTGCTCGTACTGTATGACCCGGACTGGGACCTGATCAACGACCACCAGGGCAAGGCCATCGCCCGATGGGTCAGCAACGGCGGAAAGTTGTTGGTCGTCCTCGGAGGCAGACATCTTCCGGACAAGCACCCAATCGCAAAACTCCTTCCGACCAAACCAGGCAAACTGAAGCGGATGTCGCTGGATGCCGATACGGTTCGCCGGTGGGGATGCAATGCGTCGGAGGGAACGACCGTAGCCTGCCGACCTATGAAACCCAAACCCGCCTCGCGAATATATAACACTGACGCATTCGGGACGGAGGAAACCTTGTTTGCAACGGGGTTCGTGGGTTTCGGGCGGGTGGGCGTTCTCGCGTTCGACCCGTCTGTCCTGAAGGTCAGCCGACCTAAACAGGCAGCCAACTTCTGGGTCGATCGCTTCGTTAAACTGTTGGGCGATTCAACCGACAAGGCCGGTCTGCGGACAATCGCGTTTGAAGACGGCGGTTACTCCGATTCCGACAATTACGATTACAATTATGAGACGGGACTGGCGGCAAAAGGCGCAAACGCCGTCCTGGAACACCTCCTGAGCATAAAAGAACTCCGCCCCCTGAGCATATGGTGGGTAATCGGGCTGTTGACGTTGCTGGCGGTCCTGCTGGGTCCTGTGGATTACCTCGTCCTGAAGCGCCTCGACCGTCAACCGATGACCTGGCTGACTTCGGCTGCGTGCATTGTCCTGTTCACCGCCGGAGCCTATTACGGCGTCCAGGCGCTCCGTGCGGGAGAGATACAATTACGGGTCGTCTCTGTCATCGACGGTGTCGAGGGCGATCGGGCCGCATGGTCAACCACTTATGCCGGACTGTTCGCGCCGGACAGCGACGATTATAAACTTATGAACCTTCAACCAAATCAGTGGTGGTCGGGCGTCGCACCTGTTGGAAGTTATCTGAGTTCCTATGACACCGATTTCGGCGGTAGAAACATCTACTGCCACCAGCACGACGGGGCGAACCTGCCCTACTCGCTACCTATTAACATCTGGTCGATGCAATGCCTGCTGTGCGAATCGCCTGCCGGAACGCTTCCGATTACGGCGACGGTCGAACACACCGGCGGGGGGGTGAGCGTCCGTATCACAAATCTCTCCGACCGTCCCATCACTAGCGGATTCGTACGCCTCGACGGCAATATGGTGATGGATTTCACCGGTATCCCGGCTAAGAGCACCAAACAATTCACCGGACGAGCGCGAAAACGCGACGACTGGGATAATTTTTCCGGTTCCGACCAGGACGACTATTATTATGGAGGCGAATACGGCAATACCTCGTTCGCGCAGGCACGGAACACCGCTTATTTCGCCCGGGGCACGCTGCGCCGAAGCCGGGCCATTGAAGCGTACCTGAAGTACGGCGCTGCCGTTGTTTGCGTCGAATACGACCAGCCGCCCGTCTCGTTCGGCGTCAAGGGCAGAAGGTGCAGGACCGATCACGTCCGGCTGGTCCGGCTGGTCG
>DAOVLS010000326.1 GCA_030631125.1 Planctomycetales bacterium | reverse complement strand
GACCGGTCTTGAGATTCAGCCGGTCCTGGCGCCGTCCGGCGAGATCGACAAGGTAATCAAGACCTACTACGGCGTCGGCGGCGACACCGTCGAAGAGATGATGGACTCGATCGACCTGGAGGTCGTTACCAACGGCGACGGCGAGAACGACGACCTGCTGGAAATGGCGCAGGAGGCGTCGGTCGTCAAACTGGTCAACGAGGTTTTCATCGAGGCGCTCAAGGAGCGCGCCAGCGACATTCACATCGAACCTTACGAACATGACATGAAGATTCGCTATCGCATCGACGGCGTGCTCCAGGAAACTACGATGCCGCCTCAGATACGACGCTTCCAGGCGGCGATAATTTCGCGCATCAAGATAATGGCTAATCTCAACATCGCCGAGAAACGCCTCCCGCAGGACGGCAGGATCAAACTGCAAATGGCGGGCAGGCAGATTGACGTCCGCGTCAGCGTTATCCCGATGCTCTTCGGCGAGGGCATCGTGATGCGGCTGCTGGATAAATCGACCGTCCAGTACACGCTGCCGGAACTTGGCATGGCAGAGGATACGTTCGGGATATTCAATGACCTCATCGCCCGCCCGCACGGGATTCTCCTGGTTACGGGTCCTACCGGGTCAGGCAAGACCACCACGCTTTACGCCGCCCTCCAGGAAATCGTCTCGCCGACGATTAAAGTCCTGACCGTTGAGGATCCCGTCGAGTATCACCTCGACGGCGTGAACCAGATTCAGGTCGCTCCGAAGATAGGGCTGACGTTTGCGCGTGGCCTGCGGCACATCCTCCGCCACGACCCGGACGTTGTGATGATCGGTGAGATACGCGACCTGGAGACGGCCGAAGCCGCTATCCAGGCCGCTCTTACGGGACACCTGGTGTTCTCGACTCTGCACACCAACGATGCCGCATCCGCCGCCACGCGGCTGCTGGACATGGGTATCGAGCCGTTCCTGGTTACCTCCACGGTCGAGGCGGCGATGGCGCAGCGGTTGGTGCGGACCATCTGCCCGGAATGCAAAGAACCCTACGAGCCGGACCCGAACGGGTTACCGAAAGATTTCAACTACCAGCCCGGAGAGAAATTATATCACGGCGCCGGGTGCCGAAAGTGCCGAAACACCGGCTACTACGGGCGGACAGGGCTGTTTGAACTGATGACTGTTACCGATCCGATCCGCCGAAAGATCATGTCCCGCGCCCCGGTCGGCGAGATTCTCGCCGCCGCCAATGACGACGGCATGAGGCTGCTGCGCGAAGACGGATGGATAAAGGTCCGCGAAGGCATCACAACGACCGACGAGATCATCCGGGCGACTAAGGCGTAGGCTCCGTTCCGGGTAATTTGATGGGTGGCACGGTCAAGCGAAACGAAGTGGAGCTTGGCCGTGATGTTCCCGACCACGGCCAAACTTCGTTTGACCGTGCCACCCCCAAGCAAACAGGTTATTATCTTCACGATATGCCGGCATTTGAATACACAGCCAGGGACGCCGACGGGCGTGAATGCAGCGGCGTGATGCAGGCCGACAATGAATCTGCCGTTGTGCGCACACTTAGCGAGCGGGCGATGTTCCCTGTTCGCATCAGCGGCGAAACCGCTTCGTCGGAACGGACCGGGCGGGGTAGAGGAGTCAAATTCCGCGCACTGGCGACCGTTTACAACCAACTGTCCGACCTGCTGAATGCGGGTGTTCCGATGCTTCGCAGCCTGGAGATTATCTCGCGGTCAACTGCCAATGATCGGTTGGCGCGGATTATCGACGACGTGCGGGAGCACGTATCCGGCGGCGAGACGCTCGCCGATGCAATGGGCCGGCACCCGAAGATTTTCAGCAACCTGCACGTCGCAATGGTCCGGGCGGGCGAGCACGCCGGGTTTCTCGAAGAGGTACTGACGAACCTGGGCGGTTTCATCGAACGGCAGGACGAGTTGCGCAGCAAGGTCCGCGGCGCGATGATCTACCCTGTCGTCCTTGCGAGTTTTACAGTCGTGATCGTCAGCGTGCTGCTGATAGTCCTGGTGCCGATATTTCAGCAGTTCCTCAGCGGCGCCGACCTTCCGCTTCCGTCGCGGATGCTCTTTGCGACGTCCGGGGCGATGCGAAATCACTGGCTGGTGATACTGGGCGCGGGGGTCCTGGCGGTGCTTCTTCTCCGCGCGTGGATTCGCAGCGACGGCGGGCGGAAGTTGTGGGCGAACTGGCAGTTGAAGATACCCCTGGCCGGGCGTGCGATACGAATGGTCGCCATTACGCGATTCTGCCGGGTCCTCGGGACAATGCTGCATAACGGCGTGCCTATCATCCAGGCAATGACGATTTCCAAAGACGCCGTCGGGAACGATATGATCGCCGATGCGGTCGAAGCCGCCGCCGAAAACGTCCGCGCCGGTGAGCCTCTGGCTGAACCGCTCCGACGAAGCGGCCTGTTCCCCGCCGAGATAATCGAGATGATCGCCGTCGGAGAAGAGTCAAACCAGTTGGAAAAAGTCCTTCTAACCACAGCCGATACGGTCGAGCGACGCACGAACCGCCAGGTCGATGCAGCCGTGCGGTTAATCGAGCCGCTGATGCTGATGATAATGGCCGGGGCCATCGGGTTTATCGCTATGGGGCTGCTGTACCCAATCTTTACAATGGCGCAGTCATTACAATAACCGCTACCGCATACAGCGACGGCAATGTACATTAGATGCGGTTCGAATGTGAGCGAAAACGCAAACAATCTATTGAAAGGAGCCTTGCTTTGAAAATGCGAACGAACATCGGAACGGGCTTTACGCTGATCGAGATACTGTTGGTGATTCTCATCATCGGCATGTTGGCCGGCGTGTTTATCGTTGCAGTCATGCCCGCCCGCGAGAGCACGAGAATCAAAACGACCGCCTTGTTGGTGGAGACCACCGTCCCGTCTGCGCTGGACCGGTACAATATGGACATCGGTCACTACCCCACCGAGGAGGAAGGCGGGCTGGACGCGCTGCGGAAAAAGCCCTCCGACGAAGAAATCGCCAAGAAGTGGGCCGGTCCGTATCTGAAAAAAGAGGCCAAGGACGCCTGGGACAAAGCGCTGCATTACGAGGTGGTCGAAGAGAGCACCGGTGAGACCGCCGGACTGAAATACAAACTATGGTCCGAAGGCCCGGATGAGCAGAACGAAACAGACGATGACATCAAGAGTTGGTCGGAAGAAACCGAGTCCTGAACCGGCCAGGCCCGCCTTTACGCTGCTGGAGATGGTCCTGGCGATCGTGCTGGTGGCGCTTCTGGCGGGCGTAGCCGTCGGCGTATTCTGGGGCACGCTTGAAAAAGCCGAAATCGACGCCGGCGCTGAGCGGATTGGGGCGCTGCTTCGGTCGATCCGCGCCGAGGCCGCCCTTACCGGGCGACGATTCCGCCTGACATTCGACGCCGACACCAGCCGGCCAATCGTAACAATCGAACGCGACGGGCTGGGCCAACCGGGTGTTTTTACGCCCTACCAGGCCTGGTGGATAAACCGGGCTCGCCTGGCCGACGGCGTCGCCGTCGTCTCATGCGAGCGGACCGGCGACAGCGCCCTTGACGAAACCGGCGACTACGCAGCGGAAACAGGCCGGCAGGAAGACCTGGATGAAATAACCTTCCATCCCGACGGGTCGAGCGATTCTGCCAGGATCGTCCTTGCAACCAACGACGAAGAACGCCACTGGTCAGCCGAAATTACACTCAACGGGATAGACGGAACAATAACGACGCGGGAAATTGACATCGAAGAAGAAATCGAAAAATGAACGTCCCGAACACAATCTGCAATCGGAAATCAGCCGGCGTAGTGTTGCTGGAGGTCCTGATAGCCTTGACGTTGTTCGTCATATCCGCCGCCGTGATAGG
>DAOVLS010000343.1 GCA_030631125.1 Planctomycetales bacterium | reverse complement strand
CGCCGCGACGACGGCGAGGTGAACTATCAACCTGCGGGCGGATTCGATTCGGGCGGATTTGTGCGGCGATTTCCGGACCGCCTGGCGAACCTGAAACACATCGCCGGAACGGGTCTGACGCAAATCAATCGGCTTGCGTACAGGCCCCTCGACTTCGCTCACAGGCGTCGCCTCGGCTGGAACCCAATCCGCCTGCCTGAGGCCAAGACGTGAAGCGTCCTGACGCGCAATGCTCGCCAGGACATTCTCATCGCCTTCGTCAGCCGGGCGAGAAGGCATCGCGGGCCGACGATGGGACTCATCTCCATCAGGTATGTAGTTGTCCTTTTGCTCTGTCATGGTTATTAATAATGATTATATAACCTGTCGTTCGTGAAAGGGATGAAAAATCCGCACCGTCAAAGGAGCCGAAAATGAATAATGCCAACATTGTCAATCCGATCCTGATTCTGGTGCTTACTTTCGTGGCGATTCTTTGTGTAACCGGTTGCCGGAGTCGGTCGCCAAGCCCCGCAAGCCAGGCCGTCCGGTCGCCTTTGTCCGGCAAAAAGATACTCATGGTCATCGCCCCGAAGCAGTTCCGCGATGAGGAACTTTTTGTGCCGAGGGAGTATTTTCTGGTCCGTGGCGCGACGGTAACGGTCGCCAGTTCGGCGACGGGTCAGATTCGCGGGATGTTAGGGCGGACATTCTCGCCGGATGCGAAACTCGCCGACGTTTCCGCCGCTGATTTCGACGCGGTCATTTTCGTAGGCGGAGCCGGCGCGGAGGCGTATTTCGACGACCCCGTCGCCCACAAACTCGCCCGCGACGCAGACGCCAGAGGGAAAGTCCTCGGCGCGATCTGCATTGCACCGGCTATTCTCGCCAATGCCGGCGTGCTGAAGGAGCGTTCCGCGACGGCCTTCGCCTCGGTTCGTGAAATACTCGTAGCCGGCGGGGCAAGGGTTATGGACTCTTCCTGTGTACGGGAAGGCAAGATCGTTACGGCTGACGGACCGGCGGCCGCCGAGGAATTCGCCGCCGCCGTTGCAAAGGCGCTGACAGCGGATTGATTACCGACCCGCACTCGGTCCTGAAACAATCGCATCGACCGCTTTGGCAAACCCGTCGGCAACTACTTCAGGATTATTGATCGTCAGGACCTTTTCGGCGACGCGTTCGCAGTAGCCACAATCTTCGCACGACCTGTCCCTACAAGTGTTCGTGCGAAAAAAATCCAGGAAACCGTCCAGTTTGCGATTATCGACAGCGGGTTTGAGCCGTTCCGGCAGAGAACGTTCCGGTAAATACTGCGATAAAATAAACCGGTAAAGTCCTTCGGGAAAGTTGATGATGTCCAGCAGGTCGCCGTCATATTTCCGTGATGCGTAAGCGTTCGCGGCACGGAGTATCCAATCGGTTTCCTGGCTTCGCTCGGCGATTTTGAAACAGTCGATTCCGATTTCTTCGTAAGCGCCGACGTCTTCGGGGCGTATCCACGGTGCGCGGATGAACTCGACGGGGTCTCTGAAGCGCTCGACGGTACACTGGAAATAGCAATACTCGTCATAATGACCGTCGGTGGGGTGATTTTCCTGTGAACTGTGACCAAGACAGTTGGCGTGGTAAAATCGCAGCGGGCACTGGTAGAGGCAGTGTATGTTCACCAGAACCGTCAGATCGCAATGGACCGCCTTTCGTATAGCCCCCAGCAGCCCGAGGTCGCGGTTGATATTCGGGGCAAGCGTGAGACTATCGTAACCTAGTTTTTCCATGTACTGTGCCTGGCGGACGCTGGCGACGCGATTGAAGATGGAACAGCAGATTTTGAGGCCCGGTTTTCGCCGCCTGATAATCTGAACCAGGAACGGAACCGAAACGGTAACCTCGGTTGCGCCGGCGTCGGTAATCCAGTCGAGCAGTTCGTCGAAACCTTTACGCCATTGAGAGGTGAATTCCATGTTATTCAGACATGGTGCGTTCAAGAGGTAGTTGAAGCCGATGTTTTGTTCACGGGCCTGGCGTATGTAAGAGACGGCACCGGCTTGGTCGATTTTCGCCAGAACGACCGACGGCCTACCGCTACCGACGATACCCACCGGCAGACTTGCGAAAACGCTCTCTACCGGTAAATCCTTCAGGCCTGTCAATAATTCGGTATCCCAGTTACAGGCGACACGTAATTTCATTGTCGTGTATCTCCTGATCGGTTCGTCGGCGACTTTACAGCGAATCGGCGTATTTGAGGATTTCGTCGATCCGCCCGAAGGGGTTCCCGGTGTCCTCTTCCCGAAGAGTGAAGGTCTTTTCGGAGTTATCGAAACCAGCCGCATGAGCATCGACAAAACCGATATTTACCCGTCGCCCACTGTGGTTGTGACGGGTGGGCTGGTACAGCATCTCGCTGTTAAGGTCCATCAGGATCGCGCGAACGTCTATTCCGTCGTCGTTACGACCGAGGCTGTCGATATTGGCCGACTCTGCCTGGTCCATCTGCCTGTAAAGGTACGAGCCGTAGGAATCCTCGTTACCCTGGTCTTTGAGTTTGGCAAGTTCCTCATCGGGGTCCGACGAATTGTCGCCCGGGCAGAAGAAACACTCCGCCGACGGCATCTGGTTCCCTATCAGCGCCCCGCTCCCGTCGTAGGTTCCCAGCATCCCGATCCAGAGCCGGTTGGTGGCATATTCCCGGCAGGGGCCGTCGGGCATTCCGGGATATGGAAACGTCGAGCTGAGCGGGTCTTCCGGGCCGGTCGGGATGGAACCATTGTACTCTGCTGAATACATGTGTATTGCTCGCATCTGTCCGCCCAGTCGTGTCAGGCAGATCGTCTCCCGCGTCAGGTCCTTTGCCCTGCCAAGGCTCGGCAGGAGGATACTGACCAGCAGCGCGATAATGGCGACAACGACAAGGAGTTCGACCAGTGTAAAACCATTTTGGATTCTCTTCATGCCCGTCAGAAGTGCAAATCGGATGCCAAAGACTTGATGGTGCTTTTGGGGGGATACAGGCTAAAAATCCCAACCATTAGAATGGATGGGATTAGCGCCGAAGGCGCTACTTGTCCACTGGTGTTAAAATTTGTCCGCCGGAAAGCGGCGAACGAAAAATCGCTGATTGGCTTGCCAGGGCGTCCGGCTTCGCTTTGCTTCCGTCTCCGCTTCGCTTCGCCGAGACAAGTCGCCGTAACGAGTAGTTCGCCGTGCTTCAGATTTGGGGTAAAGCCCGGCTTCGCCCTTCGGGCTACGCCGTGGCAGTCTTCGTTCGCCGGAAAGCGGCGAACGAAGACTGGGAGCGGGTGGATTCGAACCACCGTAGGCGTACGCCGTCAGATTTACAGTCTGATCCCTTTGTCCACTCGGGCACACTCCCAATCGGGGCTACAGAGAGTAACAGAATTTTCGCCCCAGTCAAGCCAGCGGAGGGACTCGAACCCACACCCCCGGCTTTACAAAAGCCGTGCTCTACCGTTGAGCTACGCTGGCGATGCTGACCGGAATGCCGGAAGACCGGATTACCGGAGGACCGGAATACCGTGAAAAAACAAAAAGACCCAAAAGAAAAAATATCAAAACCGGATCTCACGTCCACTGTCCGAGCAGTTTATACAACATCGCACAAATGCGGGAAAGACTTCGAGGCGTGGAAAACATCCATAGCCGCTTCAAAAGATAAACGATACACAACCAAATCGTGAACAGTCCTGACGCCCGCCACT
>DAOVLS010000075.1 GCA_030631125.1 Planctomycetales bacterium | reverse complement strand
GTGCGCTCGCATCTCCGCGCCCATTTCCGTCAGGCGCCGGACGACCATCTCCGAGCCGCTGTAGCGCGTGTCGCCTACGTCCTGTCGGTAACTTGCCCCACAGATCAGCACCTTAGCGCCGGCGATATATCGCCCCATGTTGCGCAAGGCGTCGCGGGTCAGCGTCGCCACGTGCAGGCTGCGGGTGTCGTTGATGTCTATGGCCGTCGTGGACATTTTGAAGACGTCGTCGCCGTCGTCAAAGCCCAGGATGTGCTTGTATGCCCAGTATCCAAGCCCGCCGTCTTTGGGCAGGCAGTATCCGCCGATTCCCGGTCCCGGGAAGATTATATTGCTGTGGGTCGGGCGCATCTTAATGGCCTTGACGACCTTGGTCAGGTCCACTCCGTTCCGCTCGGAGAACAGGCTCCATTCGTTCAGGAACGCCAGTGTCGTCGCGCGGTATGAATTCTCGATGATCTTTGTGGTTTCCGATTCGATTGGGCGGTCCATCACCGTCAGGGGGAATTCTTTGGTGTTGAGCACTTCTTTGAGGAATTTTTCAACCCGTTTGCGTGCCGCTGCGTTGCATCCGCTGCATACGCGCCAGAAATCGCGGATGCTGGAGACGTAATCCTTACCCGGCATGACTCGCTCGAAACTATGCGCGAGCAGGGGAGTGGCCTTGATTTTGCGTGCGGCGAATGCGCGCTTGAGGATAGGCCAGGCGACGAATTCGGTCGTTCCCGGCGCGACGGTGGTCTCGATAAGCACCATGCACTTGGGCGGGATTTTCTGACCGATGGTCCGCATCGTCGCTTCAAGCGCGCTCATTTCCGTCCATCCGGTGCGCATGTCGCCAAGGTTGTGCTTGGTATAGTCGCACTGGACGTCCACGATGACGCAATCGGCCAGTTTCAGGCAATCGCTGTTGAACGTGGCGGTGAGCGTTTTCCTCTCCAGCACGCATCGGGCGATCATCGGCTCAACTTCGGGGTCTTCCGCCTTGACGGGCGAGACGCCGCGATTCAGCAGGGGGATCTTCCAGTAACTCCGCGTGCTGGGCCTCTGGCATCCTATGACGAACTTGCCGCTCTTGCCTTTCTTGTCGGTCGTATCGGCTACGACCGCAGCCATGACCGCACCGACAAACCCCACGCCCATTACCACGACGACCTCTTTGCCCTCTGCACGTGCCTTTTTTGTCAGGCCCTGGAGACGCCGCATCTCGGAGACGTATTTGTCCTTCCCGGGGATACTGAATTTCTCACCGACCGGACTGATCGAATACTCCGCCATAATCTTTTCCTTTCGTTATCCCGCAAGATTAACCAGGCCGGGACGAAGTGAAACGAAGTTCCGGCAATTTAAGAAAGGTGGGACTCTACGAAGTTTATCCGCCTTTGGCGGGCTCCGTCCCAGCCTTTAACTATTTACTCTTTTTCAGCGTCCTGAGCAGGTCGGCGATTATAGTCTGTTCGAGTTGGTGGTCGCGTCCGGTAGTCGGCCAGGTCTGGTCCTGCTCGGCGGTATCAACGGTGGCTTCTTCGGCGGGCGTCCGGTTCGGCACATCGTTATCGACAGTTATAGGCTGCATTTGCCGAAACGCTTCTACGTCCTGTCTCTGGATGTACACTCGAACGTCGGCGAACACCATTTCTCCCTTTTGGCGGATGTGTATCTGCGCGATCTTCCGGGCGGGGGTGGAACCCAGCAGGCGGTCCCTGGCGGCATCGACCGCCTTTGGCCTGCTGACGATTTTACCCGATTCTGCGTCGGCAGAGGCGATGGAAAAATATTGCGCCATAACCCGCTTACCGGCCCTGAATGCTTCTGCGTAATCGACCTCGCCCAACGGCTCCGAACTGAACTGCGGACCCTGACATCCGACGGCGCCCGCAACCGTTATCACCAGCAATAAAGTTAATCGTTTCATCGTTCCGCTCTCCTCGATGTATTATATCGACAACGAGGGTATCTTTTCGTCCCGCATCCGTCAATACGTGTTTCTTTCGGATGCAACCTCGAACGCGCTGAGCGGATACCAGCCATCATCAGCACGTCCGGCTATGGAAGCAGCCATTACAAGCAGCAGGATAACCATTTATTCATTTTCGGTAGGTCCCCAATAAACTCATGGCGCCGTCCTTATCTCTCTTTTGGGATTCTCGCTGTCTCTGAAGTCCAGGATGAGTTGCCTGTCACCTTTTTGTATGACAACGTAGCCGCTGTCGTAGTCGGAATTGACGAACGGTGAGTCAAAGAGCCTGTATCCGCTCGTGGTGTAGTTTTTTCCGTTGACCTTGGTAATGTGCGGGGCGGAGGACTTGAATTCTATCGTATCGCCCAGCGTGCTGGTATAGACATAGGGATCGCTTCCGGTCAGCGGGTTGTCCTTTATGTCGTTTTTGAAGTCTTTGAACGAGCCGTAGTCGCGGGCCAGGCGGACTTCAAAGAGGTAGAGACTTTGCTGACAGTGTATCGCAGCATACGTGCCGCCTTCCTTGATGAACCTCCACTTCCCGTCAGTCTGGTTGATCTCGAAGTCCCTACCGAGCAGGACGGCGTATTTCAGCGGCTTGCCCCGTGTATTTATGACGAGGATATTCTTGTACTGGCAGGGCTTGCCTTCGCTTTCGGAGTGGATTACCGCTTTTGGGTCTGATCCGAAGGAGAGATTCCATCTCTGGTCGCCGTAGCGGTTGCCCTCGACGCCGCCGGTGCCGATCTTGCCGAGCCTTCCGCCGTTCTGGGCGCAAGCCAGGACGAATTCCGGCGTAACGTAGTAGTAAATGTCGCCTTTGGGGCGCCTTGCCTTAAGCACATAGTCGCCCTTGCCGGCCTTGTCCAGAGCGATATCGACGATGACCTTCGGAGGGCGGTAGTTCGTAAGTGCGGCGTGGATACTCCCCCCCTGACCAAAGAAGACCATACCGCTTATATCGTTTTGCCTGTCGAGTTGCCCCATGTAGCCTCTGTGGAAGGGGCCGCCGCGACGGACGTTGAGGCTCTCGGCTGCGAATTCAGCGAGCAGCCAGTCCAGTGTCATCGTCGCCAGTTTCTTGATCACCGGGTCTTCGGCGAAGTCCGCAAGGTTCCAGATGCCCATCATCGAGATGTTGATATAGCAGGGCGAATTGAACTCCCACCACCCTTTCCTGGCTTTGCCGGTGAACCTCTCGATAAGCCAGGACCTTATGTGGGCCAGATCGTCCCCGTACAACTGGCGGGCGAGGTAGATGTTCGAACCGTGAGCCATGCTGTGGTTCTCGGTGGAAGCAGGCCAGTAGTTCCTCCACTGCGTGCCTATCTTGGTAAGCATCCTCGCCTTTGCATTGGCTTTGAGCCTGTCGGTGTCCTTATACAGAAAATACGCACGAATCCAATAGGTGTAGGTGAAGTTGTCATGGTTCTGGCTCCGGTCGCGGGTGGGGCCCCACTTCCCGAAGTAGTCGTTTGCACCGGCAAGGTCCACCCCCTTGGCCAGTCGGGCAAGTGAATTGGCAGCCTCTACCTCGTAACTGTCGAAAAGCGGATCGTCCTCTCTGATCGGACTGCCTGCTCGAAGGTCGATAACCTTTTGCTTCCTCTGCTCGAGTTTGCCGGAAACACGGGATGTCGCATTGTCTTTCATCTTTGCCTTGCATCCGATAAACACAGCAGTCGTTACTAACAGTAAAATTGTCCATCGGTTCATGTTTTTCTTCCCTTATTCTTCGATACCATCGACAAGTGTATCTTGACTGCTTATGATTTCCGGCTCGCCTTATTTACCGTCGTGCTGAAGCGCGGCGTTAGTAGTCGTCGGTATTCACATATTTTACCCATACCCTGTCCGGATCGGTTTCCCAAAACGACTTCCTGCTTGTCGGATTGAAGGATACGTTGCTGTAGAGGTGTATCTTGCCGCTTTTGTCGGCTGCAAAATATTCCTCGCGATAGTCTCCGATTACATCCCCCGAGATGAAAAGGTACATCTCGGAAGTATGAGGATCAGGCCTGGTGCTTATCACCTTCCCGCGCGAGTCTATAATCCTGCTGACGCCGATTATGTCCGCCTCCCGCCCTCCGCGCCAGTAGATGCTGTTGCCTTCGTTATCCCTGTCTGCTTTTCTTCGCCATATCTCGGAGCCGTCCTTGTCCAACAGGATGAACTTGCTGATTACCTTTGCGAAAAAGAAGATTTCCTTTCCGGGGCGTTTCGCGTCAAACTCATACGGCTCCATGTTGTGCACGCAGTGGTTTCTGCCGCCTTCTTTAAAACTCTTTTCCCACCTGAGCGTTCCGTCCGGACCGTTGATGCACATCAATTTACTTGCGGGACTGTTGTAGCCTACAAGAACCTCTCTGCCGTTGGACTTATCGCCGTCCAGTTCTACAATGTCGATGCTGTCCTGATGAATCCGGCTGCGGTCCAGCACCCATCGCACCGTGCCGTCGCCGTTCAACATTATCTCGCCGACGCAGACCTCGTCTTTACCGTCATAGTCCACATCACCCACTTTGTATCGATGGCATTGTTCGCCATACTTGTCGTCATTTGTCCAGGTCCACAGAAGGTTCAGATTGTTGTCGAAGGCATAGATTCTTCTTGTGTAGTCCTTGCCCAGCGATGAACTTAATACGAAATCCTGTGGCTTGGCCGTCCCTCTAAGATTCGCCACACTGCCGACTTCCAGTCTGAGTATGCCTTTGGGCAACTCTTTCTTCTTTTTTATCTTTCCCGTGGCCCCGTCAATGATGGCGACGTGGTATTTTCCGCCTTCGTAGTAGTTGCCGCAGATAACCTCGTTCTTTCCGTCCCGGTCTATGTCCCATATCACGGTAGGCTGGGGGTGCATGCGCCAACTGCGATGTCCCCATGCGTCCGGGCTGTTCATGGTCTTCTGCCACATGAGTTTTCCGGTATGGTCGTATGCCTTGATATATACGGGACCTTTCTGGAAGAGGAAGTCTATTTTCCCGTCGTTGTTCAGGTCGCCGACCCGTCCCCAGCAGTCCTCTCCATGGTTGATGGTCAGGACGCGGTTGAATTTGGCGGAATCCGATGTGGCTGTGGCCTTTGTCTTATTGGATTCAGGCGACTCTGCCCCCTTCTTACCGGCAGCCTTTACTATATAATAGTAAGTCGTCCCGTTAGAAACGCCTGAATCGACGTAACTTGTGGTCGTTATCTGGTTGTTGTTTATTCTGGCGTATCCTGAAACGGAATTCGTGCTTCGATAGACGTTGTATCCATCCCGTTTCGGGTCGGCGTCAAGTCTCCAGCTCAGGCCTATCTGTCCGCTTGCCCCGGGTGCGGCGCAAAGCCATCTGGGGGCGGCGGGAGCCTTTGTCTTGCTCGCCTTCTTCGCTTGTGTTGGGGTGCCGCTGCGATCATCCCGACATCCGACCAAAGACGAAGCCATTACAACCAGTAAAATACCCCATTTGTACATCTTTTGCTCCCCTTACTGTCCGGAATTACCCGACCGGTAAATCATATTTCGATTGTCTGTTCGGTCCAGGTCGGCCCATTGGTTCTGACGACGCCGTCCTCGAACCAGATCGGGTCGAAGCCAAGGGAATCGGGCTTGTCTGTTTCCTGATAGTGGCAGACGATCCAGTCTCGCCCGTCCGGACCTGTGAAGATGGCGTTATGCCCGACCGCGGCGTACGGGCAGCCGGGCGGGTTCCCCGTGAACCGGCCGCCGTATCCTGCACAGGTTTTTCTGTTCTGCGCCCCGAATATCGGGTTGCCCTCGTACTTTTTCCAGGGCCCTTTGGGGTGCGGTGCGGTCGCGTAGCCGACCTCGTAGCCGCGCGTCCATGATGAATAGAACATATAATACACGCCGTTCCGTTTGATTACGAACGGTCCCTCGATCCCGATGCCGTCCCAGCATCCCGGCGCCTTAGTAAAGCAGATAAAAGGCCCGTCAATCAGCCTGCATGCCTCCAGGTCCACCTCCCAACCCATGATGCCGGTGGTGTAGATGTACGTCCTGCCGTCGTCGTCGGTAAACAGGGTTGCGTCATTCGCTCGCTCGATGAGGGGCTTGTCGTGTGTGAGGATTTCATAAGGTCCGGTGATGCTGTCGGCCGCCGCCAGCCCGACCGAATGAGGGTACGGAATATCGGCGGTCTCGTTGCGACAGTTGAAAGTCAGCCAGAACCGCCCATCCTTGCGGTGGATTTCCGGCGCCCAGAACCGGTCGTAATACCACACGCCCGGGTCCAGCCTGGCCCGCTCAATCAGGAACGTTTCAAACTTCCAGTTCAGCAGGTCCGGCGAGGAGTACAATTTGACGCCCGGACTCGGCGACTCACCCCGGTCTTTACCCCAGAACGGAGGGCTGGTTCCTGTCAGGTAATAGACGCCGTCAACTTCGGTGATCTGGCAATCGCGGATGGCGTCGATTGCCGGGCCGTAGATAGGATTCTTATATCGGAACGTCCGGGCTTTCATGTCGCCTTACTCCAGGTTGTTTTCCTGACCGGCGGAGTAGTTTGGTGCTTCGTGTGTTATCGTGATGTCGTGCGGATGGCCCTCGATGAGCGAGGCGGTGCTGATGCGGGTGAAGCGCGCCTTTGTTCGCAGGTCTTCGATAGTCTCGGAACCGCAGTATCCCATCCCGCCGCGCAGGCCTCCGACGAGTTGATAGACGAACTCGCCCAGCGGACCTCGGTAGGGGACTCGCCCCTCGACGCCTTCGGGGACGAGTTTTTCCCTGCCCGCCTGTCCGTAGCGGTCGGCTGACCCATCGACCATCGCGCCGATCGAACCCATGCCGCGATAAGTCTTGAACCGCCTGCCCTTGTAGATCACCAGCCGCCCGGGCGACTCGTCAAGCCCGGCAAAGAGACTTCCCATCATCACGGCCGACGCCCCGGCGGCGATTGCCTTGGTGATGTCGCCGCTGTGGCGGATTCCGCCGTCGGCGATGACGGGGACGCCTTTTTTATCGGCGGCGCGGGCACAATCGTATATGGCTGACACCTGCGGAACGCCCACGCCGGAGACCACCCGCGTGGTGCAGATAGACCCGGGACCGATTCCGACCTTAATGGCGTCCGCGCCTACGGCGATAAGATCGGCTGCGCCTTCGGTAGTGGCGACGTTGCCGGCGATGACATCAATATCGTGGGCGGATTTGATTCGTTCGACGGCGCTGATGACGTTACCGCTGTGCCCGTGGGCAGTATCGACCACCAATACGTCCACCCCGGCGCTGATGAGCATCTCGGCCCGCTCGTCGTCGCGGACGCCCACTGCCGCTCCGACCCGAAGCCGCCCACGGGCGTCCTTGCAACTCTGCGGGAATTGCCGCAGTATCTCGATGTCCCGCATCGTAATCAGCCCGGCAAGCAGGCCGTCGGCATCTACCAGCAGGAGTTTTTCGATCTTGTGGCGGTTGAGGATTTTTTCGGCCTCGTCGAGTCTGGTCTCCGGCGGGGCGGTTACGAGGTTTTCAGCGGTCATTACCTCGCGGATAGGGCGGTCTTCGGAGAGGAATTTCATGTCGCGCCGGGTCAGGATGCCGACGAGTTTCCCGTCGTCGGCGACGATGGGGAACCCGGAGACATTGTGTTCCGCCATTTTCTGCCTGGCCGTGGCTGTGGATTCGGCGGGCCCGAGCGTTACCGGATCGACGATTACGCCGTTCTCGGAGCGCTTGACCTTCTCGACCTCGCGGGCCTGTGTTTTCGACGGCATGTTCTTGTGAATGATTCCGATTCCGCCGACCTGCGCCAGCGCGATGGCCAGGGCCGCTTCTGTAACTGTGTCCATCGGGGCCGATACCAGCGGAATATTCAGGCTGATTTGCCGGGTCAGGTTGGTCGATGTGTTCACGTCGCGGGGAATGACGTCCGACCGCGCGGGAATCAGCAGAACATCGTCAAAAGTTATTCCGTCGGCTACGATTTTATCCATAGCAATGCCTCCCTGTCGGAAATGGGCAACCGAATTATCAAGGTCGATTTGATGACCATAGGTTGCCGGTAGAGACTAACCGCAGTGGTAGGATGTAGTCAATATAAAAAAAGAATATTGAATATTGAACAAGGAATGTCGAATTCCGAAGTAAAAGAAACAATACTCACGCCGGCGTGAGTAGTGCAACATAGTTTCTGTAAATTTGTTTGCCTCGATCATAACCGCGTCGCCTGAATCGGAAGGAGCCCCGGAGGGGCGACTGGAGATTCAGGCGACGCGACGGCCTGTCTCGTCCACCGGCCCCGATGAGGCCGATTCCGAAAACCTTACGTTTTCCATGTTATAATAAACACGTTCCTCAACGGCCCACTGCTCGTGAACCTCCAGCAGCAACGCACCTGTCAAACGATCGCAACTCGAACGGTTCGGGAACACCCCAACTACCCGAGTACGCTTCTTCAGCCGTCGCATCAGATTCTCAAGCATGTTCGTAGATCGTAAACGACGCTGATGATGCTCAGGAAAATCACACACCGTCAGGCAATCCTCAAGGCCATCACGAAGCATTTTCGCCACCGCCGGATAACGAGATTCCCACTTGCAGGCCATCTCCTCGCCGCGACGCAAACACTCTGCACGCTCCTCAGGCCCAAAGACCGCCTTGATGTCTCCCATCAGTTCCTTGAACACCTTATAAGAAACCTTCCTGGCCAATTCACGCTTGAAATGCACACGGCAACGCTGCCAGGGAACGCCCTGGAAATGCCTGGCCATCGCCGCGATGATCCCGCCGTGAGCGTCGCTGACGATCAATCGCAGGCCCTTCAGGCCGCGGTCCTTCAGGCCACGGAACATCTCGCCCCAGGTGGCCTCCGATTCGCTGTCGCTCACACGCCAGTCGAGAATCTCACGCCGCCCCTCGGCCGTAAAACCCGCCGCCACAAGCACCGCCTGGCTGACCACGTGTCCATTGATACGCACCTTC
>DAOVLS010000412.1 GCA_030631125.1 Planctomycetales bacterium | reverse complement strand
GCGAGGCATCTGATTTTGCGGTTATATCGATTCATTTGCCGAGATGGGCTGATTTTGGGACGGGCACACAATTCACCGCCAAGGCCGCATGAATGATATGAAAATGAGACTTTTTCAACAACCCCAACGTCCCCAGGTTTTTCCAGGTTTTTTATTCGCCCGTAGCAATTCAGGAAAGGTGGGACTCCGCTTTGCTCCGTCCCAGCCTACAAACTTGTATCTACGAACTGGCGTAGCGGGCGACGACGTGGTGGGTGGTTGCTTCCTGTTCCAGCGGCAGATGCACCGTTTCTTTGCCGAAGCGGCGGGCCGGAAAAACCGCTGCGGGTCGGTCGTCGATGAGAACCTCCTCCAGTGTCAAGCCTTCGTGCCTCGGCGGAAGGACCACCGACAGGCCACCGCAGGGCGTCTTCCCGGCGGCGGTGAAGGTAAGGGTTGAGCCGTCCCATTTCACGTCGGTCAGCCGGTAGGTGTCTCGCGCTTCCCAGAAGTCGCACCAGCGGTCAATCGACCAGATTAGCATGTTGTGCCTCCGGGCGGCCTTCATGATCGCCCGGCCCTGCGGGCCTGAAAACTCCGCATAATTGCACGGATGAATCACCACGCAGAAAGGAACGTGGAAAAACCGGCTCGATTCCTCGAATACACGCTCGACGAGCATCTCCCACTGTCCGGGTGAAAGTTTGGCGGAATAGTAACTGGTAGGGTGGAAGCCCCCGTCGTCGCTCATGTGGACGTACTGTTCCCAGACATTGATCAGGTCGCCGTCGGGTCCGACGAAACGGCTAGGCAGGGCGGCGCCCCATATTCTGTAAGGCGACCAGTCCCGCGATGCCGCCGGTTCCAGGGACGCCGAAGCAAGGTTGCTGGACATACGGATGCCCATTTCCTCCCACATGCGGATCATCTCCAGGTGGCCTGGCCAGCAGAGAGCGTGGTTGCGGATGGTCCGCACGCCCTCACCCTGCGTGCGGATGAACAGTTCCACCTCGTCTCGCAAGGCCTGGAGTTGCTGTTGAACCGGCTGGTCGCCGTACTTGATGATGTCAGGATGAACGCTGATGGTATGCCCGCGGGCTTCCATCTCGCGGCGGATTTCCGGCGTCATCTCCGTATGGTGCGGAACGATGTAGAGCGTCATGGTTCCGCCCATCGCCTCCAGGTCGTGCATCTCATGCCAGTCAAGGTCCACCGTCCTGTGGTCCTCATCGCCGGAGAACAGCAGAATGGCCGGCGCCATATCGGGCAGTTGCCACAGCATCGGCGCCGGCCCGCACCGGTCTGCATAGTAAAGGACGACGTCCACCAGCAGCCGCGCCAGCATGTCCGAGCAGGGTGTCCAGCCCCACTCGGTTCCACCCACATCGACGGCAAATCGCTCCGGCCGGGGATACGAAACCCCTTCGGTCGGTCGGTCGGCGAGGGCTGGGTCGCCCTGGCGAAGCAGCGACACGCTCGCCGGAAAGTCAAAGGCGAAGACTACCAGATTACCCTTCCCGACAGGACGGGCAATAATGGCTGGGCTTTCCGAATCGCACCGGTCCAATTCAAAGACGTATCCCCAGACCGTCGGAGTATCCTGGCAGGCGTAGGTCAGCACTTTTCCGGGGATCGGCAGTTGCTGCCCGCGCAGTCCCGCCGCAGGGCGCACCAGCCTCAGTCGGCAGTGGCCTTCTTTTCGGCCTTGGGTGTCGAGTCCTGCCTGCCGGGCGAACTCGCCTTCAGGAGCGAAGGCGACCACGCACCCGCCTGCGCCGGCATAGGCGACCAGCGCCGATGCGTGAGTGTCGGCGGTATTACCGTCGGCGATTACCACGGCTACGTCGTCCGGTATCGTCTTCTGAAGCGCCTCGACACCAACCGTTTCAGCCAGCGCCAGACCCCACATCCGAAACAGTTCATCAACGTATGCGGACTTATCCATCTCGCCGTCGCGAACAATCCAGATACGCATGAGTTCAGGTCTCCTTCTTTCGTGTAGGCTGGGCCGGAGCGAAGCGGAGTCCCACCTTTATTCCGATAAAGAGAATATTGAATATTGAACGGAGAATTTTGAATGACGAAGTAAAAAAACATCCCCCAGAGGCATGTTGTTTCTTTTACTTCGAAATTCGGCATTCTGTGTTCAATATTCATTTTTTTCCATGGATAAGGTGGGACTCCGCTTCGCTCCGGCCCAGCCTACCAGCCTCTGTGGTTCATTTTTTCGGCAGTTGACCGGCGGGGCGGTCCGGTCCGGGGCGGAAGTCGGGGACCTTGAATTTCACCGAGTCCTTCTCGACCGACTCGCCCGCCAGTATCGCCGGGGCCGTTACCTCGCAGGCCTTATAGACGTCCATTTCAACGTCTTTGCCGTTCAGTATCGCGTCGCGGAAGGTGGCGAAGATGGTCGCGTCTGCGCCGCCGTGTCCGCTGGCGCGGATGTAGTCGTCGGACTCGCCGCCGTAATCCTCGGATGTCAGCGGGTAGGTGCTCCAATCGACGGCCGCTGGTTCGTTATCGTGCGTTCCCATCGCGGTGGTCCACATCTTACACTTGTCCCACCCTGCCCGCTTCCACTCGACCGAGCCTTCCGTGCCCATCAGTGCGTACCAGTGATGGCCGGTCTGGCCCCGATGCGGCACCGGACAGGTAAATCCGCACGACAGCCTCATCAGCGTACCCTTGGCTGTGAGCATCAGGGCGACTTCCATATCCCTCTTGTGGGCATCAGGAACCCTTGCCACCTCCAGCGGCGTGCCCATCGCGACGACCTCGACTATATGGTCGTCGAGAATCTTC
>DAOVLS010000258.1 GCA_030631125.1 Planctomycetales bacterium | reverse complement strand
GGGATGCGACGATGCTGCATCCACCTGCGCACAGGAAAACACTGGTGGGTCAGACCGACGGAAAAACAAATCGACAAGTTCCCTCACTGTGTCGGGTTACACACAGTGGGCGTACCAATCCAGCCCGAAATTCCTGAATTACTGGCTCGTAATCCGGCGACAGACCTGGTGATGGTCCGCTTGGGCGACAACAGTGTCCGCGTGCAGAACAAAACCGGCGTCGGCGTGATTGATCGTATTATTCGTGATGGGAAAAAGTTGTATCGTTATCGTGTGACGAAGGGAACCGACCCGCTGGGTTATGCGTCTAATCCAAAGGCGGCGGCGTTGATGGACGGGAAATATTACGACGCCGACACCTGGTTAGCGGCGACGCTTAATACGCCCAAGCCGGATTGCGTTGTGCAGTTAATCGAGTTGAACGATTCGCCCCGCAGCGGCGATATTGTCCTGTTCGCTGCCGACGGATGGGCCTTCGGCGGGACGGAAAAAGGCGGGCACGGCGGGCTACTTGCCCATGAGATTATCGTACCGTGGATTTGGGCCGGGCCGGGGCTTCCGGCAAAAAGTTCAATATCGGCCGCGCGAACTGTGGACTTAATGCCTACAATGTTGCATCTTATTGGTCGGCCCGAGGCAATCCCGCCGAAACTGGACGGCAAAAGCCTCGCGGAACGATTGAAAAGAACGAACCACAAAGGGCACAAAGAACACAAAGAAAAGAATTAAAAATTTATTTTGTTTTTCTTCGTGTTCTTTGTGTTCTTTGTGGTTCAAGGTTTTTTCGAATGGACGATTTTGACGACAAACCGATCCGTCGCGACAGCGTGCGCAAAGAGCGATGGGCGATCCTTGGCGTGGTGGTGCTGCTTTTGAGCGCGGTGGCTGTGCCGCAAGCGTTCAGGAAGGGCGGGCATCCGCCGCTGCCCGACGACGGCCCACCGCTGAAACCGTCAACAGCCGGCGAACTACGCGGAATGACGCTCCAACTGCATTCATACTGGGAAGGAATCCCGTTCGAGAAGTACGTCGAGGAAATCGCCAAAACCGGAGCGAACACCATCTGTTTCTCCCTGGCGGCCTACCAGGAAAACGCCTCCTCAAATTCGCTGTTCATCGAGTATCGCAAGGTCCCCTCGCTGAAGAGATTGAAAGGCCTCATCAAACTCGCCCACGACCGCGGGCTGCGGGTCGTGCTGATGCCGATTATCCTGCTGGAGAAACCCAAGCCGCGGGAATGGCGTGGCAGGATCAATCCGCCCGATATGGATTACTGGTGGAAGCACTACGAAAACTACATCCTCTTCTACGCCGAGGTCGCCGCCGAGACCAAGGTCGAAGTGCTTATGATCGGTTCGGAACTGGTTGATCTGGAAGACCAGACCCGCCGATGGCGACAACTTATCCGAAAGGTCAGAGAGGTCTATAAAAGAAATGCATATAAAGGTCAACTCAGCTACTCAGCCAACTGGGACCACTACAAGGACATCGAGTGGTGGGACCGCCTGGACCTGATCGGCATGACCGTTTATTACGACCTGGTCGGCGACAAGAAGCCGACGGTGAAAGTGCTGATGGAGTCATGGGAGCCGATAAAGAAGAAAATCCTCGCCTGGCAGCGGGATGTCGGCAGGAGACATATACTGTTCACCGAAGTCGGCTGGCCCAACCAGGTCGGATGCGCGAAGGAACCGTGGAATTATTACGGCAACCCCGATAAACCGGACCCGACCGCACAGGCCAACTGTTTCAAAGCATTTTTCAATACATGGCGAGGCGAAAAGAACGTCGCCGGCGTACTGGTTTGGGAATGGCGGAATCACCCCAAAAAGGTCGGCGGAATAGAGGACACTTCCTATATTCCGTCGGGGAAACCGGCCATGCAGGTTATTCGCAGATATTTCGGCTCACCCGGCGCTCTACCGCGTACAGCCCCGGCCACAACGTCAGCACCGGCCACGACCTCCTCCGCACCGGCAACCAAACCAGCGGCCGCCACCAAACCCGCCGGACAGTGAGGCCACCGGCCTACGACTTTGATTTATCCTTCGGCCAGAGGCCTTTCCTGATTGCGCTGCGGTACTCTGCCCATCCGCTGGGCGCGGCGCTGGTGCAGTTGGTGCAGATTTCGCCGATGTCGGGAATCCGCTCAATGATCCGCTGTTCCAGGTCGCGTGCGGAGATCGTATCGCCTTCTGCCAGTCCGAGCCGGCCGAGGATGACCCTGTCCCATTGGCGGAGTTTTTCGCTCTGGGCGGCGATACCGCCGGGCTTGTCCTTTCCGCGGCCGCAGCCTTGAGGCGTCTTGATGGGGCAGATATCGCATACGTCGTCGAAATCCGCCGCCAGCAAAATGTCCATCTCCGGGTCCGCCTGCAACATACGCAGCAGGTCCGGTATCGCGTTGTCTATCCCGAAGAACTCCCTGGCCGTCGCCTTTCCGGACCCGTAAAAACAATAAGAGCAAACAAGATGATGCCCGCGAACTTTCATAGATTCGGCTCCCTGACTCATAAATTTATTCGACCCGTTTTCCCACTACTGCGATGCCGAGGTTGTCGGCGAGGGCGAGGGTTTCGGGTTTGTCGAGGATGAGGGTTCGCCCGGCTTCGAGGACCAGGCAGGCGGCGCGGGCGGATTTGAGGGCGCGGAGTGTTTCAGGGCCTACGGTGGGCACGTCGAATCGCATGTCCTGGTCCGGACGGGCGACTTTCACAAGCGTCCATCCGCCGGAGCGGCAAAGCCGTCCCGCACGGGCGATCATTTCGTCGGTGCCCTCCATCGCCTCGACGGCGATTATGTCGCGCTCCTTGACGGCGATGGACTGGCCTACGTCCAGAGCGGCGCTTTGGCGGGCGATTTCGAAGCCGAAGGCGGCATCGGCCTCGACGCTGCGCCGAAGCGGAGTTTTGGTCATCAGGCCTTCATCGGCGAGGTGCTCGGCGCAATATTCGACGCTTGACATGAGTTCGATACCTTCGGTTGCGAGTTCGTCGGCGACGGCCAGCAGGACGGCGTTGTCGCGTTTATCGTGTCGGAGTTTTCCATACCAAAGCCTGGCTGTGCGCAAGTCGGGCCAGTACCGCAGCAGCCGCAGGGGCGAATACATGTTCGCCTTCCGCACTCCGCCGGCAAGCACCGCGTGGCTGACGCCATTGCGTTGCAGCAGGCGAATCCACCGACCCATGCGGGTAATCCCCGCCCAGGCGAACACGTCGGCCAGGTCGCGCAGGGCAGGGTCGGCCTGTCCTCGGATACCGACGATCACCAGTCGTCTGCCTGTCTGACAGATACCGGCGGCGATTAATACAGGCAATCGACCGGCCCCGGCAATCAGCCCCAGTGGTTCGACTTCATTCACCTTTACCACTCTGCAACATGTAATTTAATGGGTGGCACGGTCAAGCGCAGCTTGGCCGTGTTGCCGTCAGTTACGCACACCACGGCCAATCTTCCGCTACGCTCCAGATTGACCGTGCCACCCTGCATTTTGCCTGTTACAAACCACTACAGGTGGTTCGACCCTGCTCACTTTTGCTTATCCTGGTTGCCGCCTTTGAGTTTGGCGACGTCGGCGGCGAGTTTCCGCAGCATATCTCGCAGGCGAGGTAGTTGGTTCAGGACCGAATAGACCCGCCTGGCCTGCGCCCTCGGAACGGCAGGTGCGCCGAGAACTTCCTGACCGTCGGGCACGTCGCCGGTTACGCCGGCCTTTGCGCCGACGCGGACATGGTTTCCGATTTTGATGTGTCCGACGACGCCGGCCTGTCCGGCAAGGGCGCAGTAGTCGCCTATCGTCGTCGAACCGGCGACGCCGACCTGGGCGACGAACAGGCAGCCTTTGCCGATCTTTGTGCCGTGACCGACGGCTACGAGATTGGAGAACTTCGTGCCGTCGGCGATGACGGTCGCGCCCATCGTGGCGCGGTCGATAGCACAGCAAGCGCCGATCTCCACGTCGTCGCCGATTTCGACCCAACCGGCCTGGGGAATCTTCTCGTGCTTTCCGGCGTGCGTGGCGTACCCGAAGCCGTCCTGGCCTATGACGGCCCCGGCGTGAATCGTTACCCGCTCGCCAAGAATCGTTCCGTCATAGAGCACGACGTTGGGATAGATTATGCAGTCGGGTCCGATCCGGCAGTCCGGCCCGACGAATACGCCCGGATAAAGCACGGCCCCTGCGCCGATTTGCGCCCCCGGCCCGACGGTAGCAAACTGCGCCACGGCGGCGTCATCAGCCACTTTTGCGGTCGGGTCGATCCGGGCCGATGGGTCGATGCCGCTGAACGGGTGCCGACGGAAGCCGTAAAGAGCCACCATCGCCTCCCGAAAGGCGAAGTACGGGTCTTCGCAGCGGACGAGACGCTCGCCCGCCCCGGCGTAGTCGTCGGCCACTATCACCGCCGCCGCTTTGGTCGCAGCCATGAACCGCTCATATTTGGCGTTGGCCAGGAAGGCAACTTCATCCTCGCCGGCATCGGCCAGGCTGGCGACGCCGCGAATGACCTTCCCCGCCTCGCCGGTCAAAGTCCCGCCGAGCCTTTCGGCAAGTCCGCCAAGCGTGATTCCCTTTGTTTC
>DAOVLS010000010.1 GCA_030631125.1 Planctomycetales bacterium | reverse complement strand
CTTCCCTCGCTCGGCCAGGACATCGGCCAGCGTGTCGAGGATAATCTGCTTTTGCCCAGCCAGTTCCTTTACGTGCCCGACGAGCGGGACCATTATTTCCGGCTGTGCGCCACGGACCTCGAAGGCGGCTTCGAATATCGCGCGGGCCTGCGTGGCGGTGATTTCGGGATAGATGGTTCCCAGTCGGCAGCCTCGGAATCCGAGCATCGGGTTGAACTCGTGGAGCGCTTCGACGGCGGCCTTGATTTTCGCAGCCGACACGCCCATGACTTTGGCCATTTCGGCCTGCCCGGCCTGGTCGTGCGGGAGGAACTCGTGCAGCGGCGGGTCCAGCAGGCGGATCGTCGCCGGCCTACCCTTCAAAGCCCTGAATATGCCGATAAAATCGCGCCGCTGCAGCGGCAGGAGTTTGGCGAGGGCTTTCTTACGCCCAGCCTCATCTTCGGCGAGGATCATCTCGCGCATAGCGATAATACGGTCGCCCTCGAAGAACATGTGCTCCGTCCGCGTCAGGCCGATGCCCTCGGCTCCGAACTTGACAGCCACCTGTGTATCATGCGGCGTGTCGGCGTTTGTGCGGACGCCGAGCGTGCGGTACTTGTCAGCAAGTTTCATTATCGCAGAAAACGCGCCTGATAGTTTCGGCTCGACGGAGGCGACCTTGCCGGCGTAGATTGCGCCGATCGAGCCGTTGAGGCTGATCCAGTCGCCTTCGCGGAGCGTTTTTCCGTTGGCTGTGAGTGTCTTTTTGGCGTAGTTCATCACTACGTCGCCGGCTCCGGCTACGCAGCATTTGCCCATTCCGCGAGCGACGACAGCCGCGTGGCTGGTCATTCCGCCCCGGCTGGTGAGGATTCCGCGGGCAGCGTCCATTCCGCCGATGTCTTCGGGTGAGGTCTCGATCCGGCAGAGAATAACCGGCTCGCCCATCTCTGCCTGTATTTCGGCTTCGTGGGCGTTGAAGACGATTTTTCCTGCTGCTGCTCCGGGGCTTGCGGGCAGTCCTTCGGCGATTTTGTTGGCTTTCTTTTCAACGGCGGGGTCGAAGGTCGGGTGCAGGAGTTGGTCGAGCGATTTCGGATCGACTCGCAGGACGGCCTCTTTTTCGCTGATGAGGCCTTCTTTCATCATATCGATGGCGATTTTGACGGCAGCAGCGGCTGTGCGTTTGCCGGAGCGCGTCTGGAGCATGTACAACTTTCCGCGTTCGATGGTGAACTCAACGTCCTGGATGTCGCGGTAGTGTTTTTCCAGTTGGCTTCGGATTTTCATCAGTTGCCGATAGGATTTGCCGTCCACTTTGGCGAGATTGGCGATTGGGTGTGGCGTTCGGATACCGGCTACGACGTCTTCGCCTTGGGCGTCCATGAGGTATTCGCCGTAGAACTTGTTTTCGCCGGTGGCGGGGTTACGCGTGAAGGCGACGCCTGTGCCGCTGGTCGCGCCCATATTGCCGAATACCATCGCCTGAACGTTGACGGCTGTGCCGATGAGGCCTCGAATGTCGTTCAACTGGCGATACTTAACCGCACGGTAGTTGTTCCACGAGCCGAAGACCGCGTCCATCGAAGCGATTAGTTGCTTACGCGCATCCTGCGGGAAAGTCTTGCGGGCCTTTTTATAGACCTTCTTATACTCGGCTACGACGTCCTTGAGTCCTGCGACGTCCAGGTCGGTGTCGAGTTTGGCTTTTCGGCGGGTCTTGACTGTCTGGAGTGCGTGCTCGAAGTCGTGGTGTTCCATACCCAGGACAACGTCGCCGAACATCTGCATGAATCGGCGGTATGCGTCCCAGACGAATCGCTCGTTTCCGGTCAGGTCGATCATTGCCTGGAGCGTTTCGTCGTTCAGCCCGAGGTTCAGGACGGTGTCCATCATTCCTGGCATGGAGACTGCCGCACCTGAGCGGACCGATACCAGCAGGGGGTTAGGCCCTCGTCCGAAGGTCTTGCCGGTGAGTTTTTCGAGTTTTTTGATATTCGCGGCGATTTGCCCGTCGAGTTCCGGCGGATATTTGCGTCCGAGTTTATAGAACGCATCGCATGTTTCGGTTGTGATGGTGAAACCGGCGGGAACGGGCAGTCCCAGTCTGCACATCTCGGCCATGTTCGCGCCCTTGCCGCCCAGAAGTTGCTTCATCGCGGCTTTGCCTTCAGTGCCTTTGCCGCCGAAGAAATAGACGTACTTCTTTGATTTCTTTGCCATTACTGCATTTCTCCAATCAGGTTTGATTTTTTGGTATTTTCCGCCCCCGCCTGCGGTTTCACACAACGAGCGGATAAATCTAATTTCCTTCGGCGGCCTTGTCAACGAATTTCGCTTTGACAGGAACTTTTTCCGGTCAATATCCTTGACAGACGGGCGCGAATCGGTGTAAAGTTCAGCCTCGTTCCTGCCTATCGTCAGGCAGGTGTGGAGTACATAGTGCCGGGATGCGATTCCCGGCGAAATTCCCGGAGTTACCAATGAGTAGCGATGAGTACGCAAACATTCTGGCTGAAAGACTGGACGAGACCAACCTGGCGAAACTGCTGGCGCTGAAGAATCCGGCGATGCACCGTTTCGTAGCCGAGGCTATTGACCTGTGCAAGCCGGAGAAGGTCTTCGTCAGCACAGATTCGCCCGAAGACATCGCCTATATCCGTCAGTTGGCGCTGGACAGGAATGAAGAGACTGCCCTTGCGATTGAAGGCCACACGATCCACTTCGACGGCTACCACGACCAGGCCCGCGACGTTGCCCGGACGAAGTATCTCCTGCCGAAGGGCGTGGACCTCGGCGAGCGGCTCAACAGCATCGACCGCACAGAGGGTCTGGCGGAAATTCGCGGCTTCCTGGACGGTGCAATGACCGGAAAGGTCGCGATGGTGCGGTTCTTCTGCCTCGGTCCCGTCAATTCCGAGTTCAGTATCCCGTGCGTGCAGGTTACCGATTCGTCTTACGTCGCTCACAGCGAGGATTTGCTGTATCGCCACGGATACGAGCAGTTCAGTCGGATCGGCGACAGCAGCGAGTTCTTCCACTTTCTGCATAGTGCAGGACGGCTGGCCGACAACAATACGTCATCCGACATCGACAATCGGCGGGTCTATATCGACATCGAGGACGAGACGGTCTATACCTCCAACTCGCAATATGCCGGAAACACCATAGGTCTGAAGAAACTCGCCCTCCGCCTGGCGATTCGCAAGGCCGACCGCGAAGGATGGCTGGCGGAGCACATGTTCGTCATGGGCGTCCACGGCCCCGGCGGCAGAAAAACCTACTTCACCGGCGCGTTTCCGTCCGCCTGCGGGAAGACCTCCACGGCAATGCTGCCGGGCGAGAGCATCGTCGGCGACGACATCGCCTACTTCCGCAAAGTTGATGGCCAAGCCCGCGCCGTCAACGTCGAAGCCGGTATCTTCGGAATCATCCGCGACGTCAACCCGACCGACGACCCTGTCATTCACGACGTTCTGACCAAGCCGGGCGAGGTGATTTTCTCCAACGTCCTTATCACGGATAAGAAACCGTACTGGCTTGGGATGGGCGGCGAATTGCCGAAATCAGGTTTCAACCACAGCGGCGACTGGGCCGCAGGGGCCAGGGACGCCGACGGTAAGGAAATCACCGCCTCGCACATGAACGCTCGATATACGGTCAACCTTGCGAGGCTGGAAAATGTCGATGAGGCGCTGGACGACCCTGCCGGCGTGGTCGTCGGCGGAATAATCTACGGCGGGCGCGACAGCGACACCTGCGTTCCCGTCCAGCAGGCGTTCGACTGGACACACGGCATCATCACGATCGCTGCCTCGCTTGAAAGCGAGACGACCTCGGCGACACTTGGGGCAGAAGGCGTCCGAAAGTTCAACCTGATGAGCAATATGGACTTCGTAGCCGTCCCGCTGGGCAAGTACATCCAGAACAACCTCGACTTCGGCGAGTCGTTGAAAGCGGTTCCACCGATCTTCGGCGTCAACTACTTCCTCAGGGACGCTGACGGGAAATACCTCAACGGTATGCTCGACAAGGCCGTATGGGTCAAGTGGGCTGAACTTCGAGCCAACGGCGACGTCGATGTCATCGAGACGCCGACCGGGCTTATCCCGAAATATGAGGACATCAAGCGGCTGTTCGCCGAGGTGCTCGATAAAGATTACACCGAGGCCGATTACGCCGAGCAGTTCAAACTCCGCATCGGCGAGAACCTCGCCAAACTGGAGCGCATCGAGAAGATTTATCGGGACATTGACGACACGCCGCAGGTGGTCTTCGAGACTTTCGCCGCCCAGCGCCGGCGTCTGGAGGCCGTCCGTGCCGAAAAGGGTGATTACGTCAGCCCGATGGACATTTAACTGTTGGCAGCAACTTTATCTGGTGAGTATGATTTGCCTGTACGGAGTATTCACCGATGAGGTTCATCACAGGCAAGTTTGTTGCTGTTATCGTGTTGCTTGTAGTCGGCGGATTCTTACTTTATGAATTCGGCACGGTGGCTATGTGCGACGGGCGGTTCCCGGTTACGGTGATTGTTAAGTCCACCGCCACGACTCCGCTCACTAAAGTCGCTTACGCCGTCATGCCAAATGAGGCCGTGGCAAGGGACTTCATTCAACGTTCCAGTGACCCTGCTACGGCATTTGACTTCAAAGATGTCCCGGAATTAGACGGCGATTCCTTTACCGTTGACGTCCAATGCAGCTGGAAGAATTCGCCTCTCGGAAGAGAACGGGACTACGTTCAGTTTGAGGCGATTGTGTTACTCCTGGAGTTCAAGAACGGTAAAAAGGTTCTTGAGGTGGCGCGAATTCCAAGCCGGGGCGAACCGCGAACCATTCACATAACAACGGATGGAATCGCCCATTAGCACGACCTTCGGGCCTGAACGGTTTAAAGAACAGGGGACGCCATGTTGACATGGCGTCCCCTGAAATTTTAACAGTCTGGTTTTCTTACCGTTTGCGACGAATCAGGACGGCCAGTCCGCCTATCGCCAGAAGCGAAAGCGTCATCGGTTCGGGAATGACTACAAAGCCTTCCGCTTCGAACACTTCAAGCACTTCGTCGTCCACGCCGTCGAAAAGTTCGTCGCCCGAATCAAGCGTCCAGCCGGAGATTAGAGTGCCGGCGCCGCCACTGATATCATTCAGGTTTCCGTATCCCGCCCAGTACACGATTTCCTGGTAGGGGCCGGGATGTCCGGAGAAGTCAATATCGACCGAGAGGTCTGTTATGTCAATCTCGGCCGGGTCGTCGTCCGAACATTTGTCGCACACATCTTCCCATATCCCGCCGACCTTAGCCTCTGCACCCGCGCACAGGCAGGTAACATCAGCAATGTCTCCGCCCCACGTCCACGAGAGCCTTTGCTCCTGCGGGCCTATGGGCACAACGCTTGTGATGATAGGCGTCGGAGCAGGCATTTTGGCTTCGATGGCGGTTAACTCCGCACTGGCGCCGCCTTTGATGGTGAACGAATAGACGCTTACACCGGCGCCGTGGGTAATCTCAAGTTTTTGGCCTGCACCTTCGATGTCGGCAATCAGGGTGCCCAAGTTGGTGAAGGCGTTTGTTTCCAGCCAAAACTCGCCGAAACCTTCTTTGTAGAAATCCGTCCAGTCAGAACCGTCGTGCAGCCGGACCTTTGTGATACCGTCGCCCCATATGCCAATTTCGGCATAGTACGTGTCGGCTGTCCCGCCGTGGGTGGAATCCGTACTGAAGATTTCGAATTCGACGTCATCAGCCTTTACCGGCGAGGCCAGGACCAACAGGCAAAGCGCAAGGATTACAATACAAAACAGGTTGCGAGTCATAGTACTCCTCCTTTAAGTTTTAAGGTTTGCCTTCGGAGTCGATTTTCCGCAATCGACCTTTTTCAGTCCAGGCAAACACGAGCTATTGTGCGGCAAATCTTCAAATCTGTCAACCCGCATTTTGCTCTCGGTTATTGGAAAAAGTTATTGTGGGAACCGAGATAAAATCGGGGATAAGCCGGTAATTTGGGCCTGGTTCAAAAACAATCTATTTTGGGTAACAGTCGTTCCTGATGTTGTTTTGTAACAGGCCCCCGCTTCAGCGGGGGTATATAAGGGTCTTTTGCATTCCCCCATTCCCTTTTCCTCCTCGTCCCCAAGGGACGAGGAGGAAAAGGGAATGGGGGTTAATGAATGACCGCCTTGCACCCCCGCTGAAGCGGGGGCCTGTTACAAAACAACGAATGAGAATCTTTTGCATCATAGTGTTACCCTGAATTGAACCAGGCCGTAATTTGAATAATTGACATCGCCGCCGGTATGCTGTAACCTTCCGGCGGCGTGGGGGATAGGTCAAAAATGGGACAGTGGTACTGTTTTATCGGCGGCCAACAATACGGGCCTGTATCTGAAGACGACCTTCGGGCGTGGATTCGCCAGGGCAGGATCAAGCCGGCGGACCTGGTGTGGACCGACGGCATGAGCGAGTGGGCAGCGGCAGGGTCCGTGCCCGGGTTGTTCGGCGGCGGCGGGTCTGTTCCCGTGCAGGCCGACAACGTGTATGCGTCCCCGGCGGGCGGGACAGGCCCCTCGACACAGCTCGGGACAGGCTTCCCGATATGGGTCGGGACGGGCGGGCAGACGCCGAACTGGGAACTGAACACACAGGCCAGGGAAATTCTGCGGGGGCGGTGGGGTCTGGCGATCGGATTCTGCGTGCTGATGATCCTGGTCCAAATAGGCGTCCAGTTAATCCCCTACCTCGGCGGCGTCGCCAGTCTGATCATTACCGGTCCTCTGCAACTAGGGGCTGTGATCTTCTTCCTGACGTTTATTCGCGCCGGTCGGCCCGAGATCGGAATGCTCTTCGCCGGGTTCAGGAACTTCGGTAGCGCCCTGGCGGCTCATCTGCTGGTGGCATTGTTTGTGATGCTCTGGTTTTTCGGGATTGCAATGCCGGGGATCATCCTGGGCATTATCGTCGGCGTTACGACGGATCCGGAGGCGGGACTCGTAGTTGGCATGATAGCAGGGGGTATTCCGGGATATGTTGCAGCCATTATAGCGCAACTGGCGTATTATCAGACGTTTTACGTGCTGGCCGACAACCCGTCCATCGGCGCTATGGACGCCATCCGCAGAAGCAGGGATATAATGGCAGGCTACAAGGGAAAACTCTTCTGCCTGGGGCTGCGGTATGCCTGCTGGGTCTTGTTGTGCGTATTGACCATCGGGATAGGTTTAATTTTCCTTGTGCCGTACATGAGCGTCGGCTATGCGCGGTTTTACGACGATCTCCAGTCGATAAGCCGGCGGGAATCCAACCCTGAACAACGCCTTGACAACCGGGTATAATTAAGTTGTACTATATTTCCCGCCGGAAACAGGGATTGGGATGGAGATCGAGGTTATGCAGCAGATTTCTTCGTTGCGCAAAAGTATTGTCGGCGTGCTTCTGGTCCTTGCGTGTGCGCTGGTTTTTCTTTCTTCATCCTCTGGAGCGCCGACTCCCGCCACCGCCCCGGCGACAAGTCAACCGACTACGGGGAAAGCCGCTCAAAACGCCGCCAAGATTGAGCGGTTCATCAATTATTACCTCGAGATGTACGGCAAGCACCTTAAGAGCAAGGACTGGATGGCGCGGACAATGGCTGTTATCAGCCTGGCGCAGATAGACGACCCGCGGACTACCGAGAGGCTGATGGTGGTGATGGAGACCGACAAGACGCGCATCGTGCGGATATATGCATGGGAGGCCCTTCATGCCCGGCAGGACCGTCTGACGCCCGAACAGCGAGGACGATGGGTCTCCGGAGCGTTCAAACTCGCCAAGAAGAACTCCTTCAGGGGCGATTTGCGTCTGGGGCTGGTCGGGCTGATGCGAGCCACCGGGCCTACGGCAAGGAATAAACAACTGTTCAAGTGGCTCTTCGAAAACACCAGTTCGCTGAATCCAGGCGACATCCGAACGCTCGAAGCGATGGGCGACGCGTTGAGGGAATGGCAAAGCCCGGATCTTATCAAGGGGCTGATCAGCATGATGAGCGAACTGGATTACGCCTATCGCGCCGAGTTTATTCTCCGGCGCGTCCACGGCGGCATCGAGCCTTCGTCCACGCTGAACAAGAAGAGTTCCGACGAAATGTGGGCTACGACTCAGCGGCGATGGGTAAAGTGGTTTAAGAAAACCAAATTCGACGAAATCGACATCGGCGCGGGCGCACCTTACGCCGGCCTGTCGAGGGTCATGCCGAAGGGCGAAAAAATCACGAACATTCGCGATAAAAAATGGAGCAAGGACCTGGAACTGAAGCGGCTTCGGCTGAAGAATCTGGAGGTGGGATTTGCCGTCGATAGCACCGGGTCGATGGGGAGCGTCGTTCAGTGGATAAAGCGCGACGTGGTCAGGATGATGCGGGCGTTTGAACTTATCAGCAGGGAGCCTCGGATAAGCGTGCTGCTGTATCGCGACCACGGGGACGCCTATATCGTGCAGGGGGTTCCCCTTCTTGGCAGCGGCGAGAAACTCGCCTATTCTCTCCGCAACGCCGGCGCAAAGGGCGGAGGGGACATCCCCGAAGCCGTCTATGAGGCGCTCTACACCATCGTCAGAAAGCAGAAGTGGTCGAAAAGTTCAACCGCACGTAAGATCGTCGTTCTCGTCGGCGACGCCCCGCCGCAAAAGAAGAGCCTGGAAAAAATCGAGAAATTGGTAACGAAGTCTGTGGACAAACGCTTCCGGTTCTTCTGTATCAAAGTCCGCACTCGCCACCGATACCGCACAAAACTGCCCAATTACGACCGTGCCCTGGCGTCCTTCGACAAGATCGCCGAACTGGGCAAAGGCCGGAGTATGTGGGTCGATTTCCGGGGGCGGTACCGCGGTTCGCGATGGATGGGCGTAGCCCCGCCCCAGGACGACAAGGACTCCGACCGGATAGTGCTCCGCGAGGTGCTCAAGGCCTTGCTCGAAGAGGGCTACCGCGACCGGGTGGGACCGTTCGTCGATGTGCTGATGGAATACGTCGAAGCGCCGATGAAGGAGAAGCGTTACCCGTTCGGCCCCTGGCGTCCCAGCGGCGGCGGCGGCGGAAAATGGACTGACCCGCAGGCGAGATGAGTAGTAGCCTGTAGTCAGTAGCCGGTAGCCTGGGAAAACGTCCCGACGTTATAAGAGAATATTGAATATTGAACAGGGAATGTCGAATTTTGAAGTAAAAGAAACAAGCCGCCTTTGTAAGAGGAGTTTTTTCACTTCGTAATTCAAAATTCTTTGTTCATTATTCAATATTCATCTTTATCCGTCCCGGGGCGGATATCCTTTACAAACCGCAGCAGTCCGAGCACCGCCAGGAGCGTTGCGCCGCTCAAACCGAGCATGACCTGGAAGACGTTCAGTTCCACCCCGGCTACGGTTGTGGACCAGTCGGCCGGTACAGCCGACAGGACGACCCCTGCCACAAGCGGCGCTGCCGATGGCCCGACGAATATCAGTATATTCGCCAGGCACAGGAAGAATGCTCTTCCCCTGTCCGGCGTCAGGTGGAACAGTTGGGTCGTACAGGCGAGGAAACCGGCCGCCCGGGCAGCCCCGGCCAGAATCAACGCGGCGGGCATGAAGAACCTCGCCTGACTGCGAGACAACATCCCGATACCGACAACCGAAAAGCATACTACGCACAACAGCAGATGAGTGGCGGCAAAGACCCGCTTTGTTCCTATGCGATCAACGAGTCGCCCACCAATCAGAAGCGCCAGGATCGTCCCCAGCATCGTAAAACCGGTGATGACAATGTTCTCGTTCGTCGGAAATCCCATATGCTTCATGTAAAGCACCAGCGGTTGGCCAAGGAAACCGATGCAAAGCCCCACAACGGCGAAATACCCGCAAAAGATAAGGACGTCGTTGCGGCGAAGGAGGTTTGAAACGTGCTTTCTCCAGTCGCCGAAATCGTCCTGCTGCGCGAGGGATTCGGCGGCGACGGGAATCCTGGAAACGAAAAAATTACGGAGCAGCACCAGCGAGGCAGCAATGACGATGACGACCTGGAATCGCCAGATCGCCGGCGACTTCCCGAGAAACAGGCCTGCCGCGATGATCGCGACAAATACCGAGGTGCTCCACCACGCACGCATCCTTCCGATGAACCGTCCACGCTTGTCAGCCGGAATGACGTCGTGGAGAATCGGGAACCAGAAAGTGAAACCGCACTGCCCGACTGCGACGGCGACAAAAACGATCAACACGACCGCCCGGGCAGTTGATGCTCCGATTCCCATAATGGTGGGGAGAAAAGCCACCGCCGCCATGGTCAGCGCATACGCCGTCCAGCAGCGGAGCATGAATTTTTTACCGTTCGCCGGATGTACCCGCAGCGAAACGGGAATCTGAAAAATACGTGCAAATCCGACTGTTGCCCCAAGCAGCATCGCCAGACGGTCCGAACCGCCCAGGTGCTTGATAAACAGCGTTCCGAAACCCGACCGGATAAGCAGCATCATCAGGACGGCCCCAGCCGACGAACCGAGGTAGATATACCGCATCCCGCGCCGCCGCTGGGCGGGGCTTAGTCCGGTAGATTGTACCATCGTTGAATCAGGCACGTTTGAAACCTTCCTGGTAATATGTAACACGTAAATTGTAAGAGGCGCACGCTATTAAAAGAACCAACAGATGCGAAACGGCAAGCCGGACGGCTTGCCGTTTCGCATCTGTTCTATAACTCGTTTTTTAACTTTCGTAACAGGTCGAGTACCTTCAGCAGCATCATGTCGTTCAGGTCGGCGGACTTGATTTCGCATACTATTGCATGGATACCTCATCCGCCTTTTTTGAATTCGACCAGTTCCATCATCACCTGCATTGAACCCAAAGCGTCCGACATGGTTTTGACCATTCCGCCGAGAACTTCATTGGAGGTCCAGGTTTTGGAAGTAATCGTCCTGTCGCCCATCTTCACCTTAATTTTTGTTACCTTGCACTTAATCTTCTTTCCGGCGATGGTAAGCGTTTCGGTTCCGAGGTCTTTTATTTCGGGTTTAGTTCCGGTGACGGGGGCTTTGCCGGGCTGGACGAAGCGGGGCATCTGAATCTCCAGCGTGTTCAACTCTTTCCCGTTCATTTCCGTTATCATCTTCACATAAGCGAATTGCTCGTCAACCTTTGTAACCACCTGCGTCTGGGTCATGTTGTTGATCATCTTGTACTTGAGCGTGTCGCCGGCCTTGGCGTCTGACCATGGCGTCTTCTGCTTGGCCACAGGTTTGACTTCGGGCTTTACCTCAGGCTTGACTTCGGGCTTGACCTCAGGTTTGACTTCGGGCTTTACCTCAGGCTTGACTTCAGGTTTGACCTCAGGTTTGACCTCAGGCTTTACCTCAGGCTTTACCTCAGGCTTTACCTCAGGCTTGACCTCAGGCTTGACTTCGGGTTTTACCTCTGGTTTGGTTTCTGGCTTGACGGTGGTCTTCTCGTCTTGCTTGGTGGGTGTTTTTGTGTCCTCTTCCTTCCCGCATCCTGCGAGAATCAGTCCTGTAACCAGAAGCATAGCGCACAGCGTGGAAAACATTTTACTTTTCATGGCTGTTTCCTTTCATGGGTTAGAGTCGTGATTGTTGACATGCCATTTTACCCTGAGATGGAACCTGCTCTTAATTATCAGCGTCAATTGACGATTGTCAATTTTAATATAGTGAGTCAGTCAATCCGTCATTCGCAATCCGGCTTCGCCAAGGCTGCGCCGTGACAAGTCCGCAATTGTTACAATTCGCTTTTTAGTTTCCGCAGCAGGTCGAGGGCTTCCAGCGGGGTCATGTCGTTCAGGTCGGCGGACTTGATTTCGCGTGCGACGCGTGAGGCCGGGTCGGCGAAGAGGTTCATTTGAGCGGCGGCGGCCTTGGCGCGTTCGGCCAGTTCGGGCATGTCCAGTCCCTCGGCCAGGTGCGCCTGGAGTTGAGGCAGGATGGTCCTGGCGCGGTCGATTACGTCTTTCGGCACGCCGGCGAGACGCGCTACGTGCACGCCGTAGGAGCGGTCCGTCCCGCCCGGAATAATCTTGTGAAGGAAGACGACCTCGTCGGCCCATTCGCGGACTGAAACATTGAGGTTGGCTGTGTCGTCCAGAAGGCTTTCCAGTTCGGTCAGTTCGTGGTAGTGCGTGGCGAACAGCGTGCGGCACTTGATTCGCAGGGCGATGTGCTCGCTTATCGCCCACGCCAGCGCCAGGCCGTCGCAGGTGCTCGTGCCGCGCCCGACCTCGTCGAGAATGACCAGCGATCGGCTCGTGGCGTTGTTGAGGATGTTGGCGGTCTCTATCATCTCGACCATGAAGGTCGATAGCCCGGCGGTAAGTTCGTCGGCGGCTCCGACGCGGGTGAATATCCTATCGACGATTCCGATAACAGCCTCGTCGGCGGGGATGAAGCAGCCCGTCTGCGCCATCAGCACGAGGATCGCGGTCTGGCGGATGTAGGTGCTCTTTCCGGACATGTTCGGGCCTGTGATTATCAAAAGACGATTATCGCCGGCGTCCATGTGCACGTCGTTCGGGACGAATTGGTCGCCGAGCGTCTCGGCCAGGACCGGATGCTTTCCACCGACGATGTGCAGGACGTTTTCCTGCGTAATGGTCGGCCTGCGGTAGTTCCGATCGACGGCGAGGTGCGCAAAGGCCGACAGCACGTCCAGCGTCGCTATCGCCTCGGCGGCGGCCTGGAACTGCCCGACGTAACCGGCAAGTTCGACCCGGACCTGCTCGAACAGTCTCGCCTCCATCGCGGCGGCGCGTTCGGCGGCGGTCAGGGCCTCGGACTCGAAACGCTTCAACTCGTCGGTAATGTAGCGCTCGGCGTTCTTGAGCGTCTGTTTGCGAACGAAATCGGCGGGAACCTTCGGGGTGTTGGTGTGGCTGACTTCGAGGTAGTAGCCGAAGACCTTGTTGTATCCGACTTTCAGGTTCGCTATGCCGGTCCGGCCGGCCTCGCGCGCCTGGTAATCGGCCAGCCAGTTCCGCCCGTCGGTTCCGATTCGTCGGAGGTGGTCCAACTCCTCGTCGAACCCCTCGGCGATGACCCCGCCGTCGCGGATGACCGGCGGGCAGTCGGGATCGATCGCACGGACAATCAGGTCGGCGGGGACGTCCAGACCTGTGAGTTTGGCTGGGATAGAGGCGATAAGGTCGCTCTTGCACCCAGCCAGGAGTTCGCAGACCTCCGGTAGCCGGCTTAGCGTCTGGCCCAGGCCCAGCAGTTCGCGCGGGCGGATGCGGGCGAGGGCGATATTGGACGCGACCCGGTCGATCTGGCTCATACCGTCGAGCACTGCCCGCAAGCGGACGAGACGCGACCCGTCGGAGGCAAGTTCCTCGACGGCGTCCTGGCGGGCGACGATGGACGAGTACGACCGCATCGGCCAGGTCAGCCATCGCTCAAGCATCCGAGCGCCCATTCCGGTGGCGGTCGCGTCGATGCTCTCAAGCAGCGTCCCCGCCCGTCTGCCCGTCCGCAGCGTGCGGAGGATTTCCAGGCAGCGAATGGTATTGCCGTCCATTATTACACGGTCAAGCCGGTCGAACCGGCGGAGCGAGCCGATGTGGGCAAGGGCGGTCTTCTGCGTCTGCCGCAGGTAGTCTATGACAGCCCCTGCCGCCGAAAGCGAGGCGTCGTATTCCTCGAAGCCGAAGCCCGCCAGCGCAACCGTGCCGAAGTGCTCCTTCAGCAGTTCCTGGGCGGAGTGCGCCTCGAACGCCCACGGCGGACAGGCAGTTACCGCCGCCCCGACGTACTGACGCAGCGAATCGCGAAAACCTCTCTCGTCCATCGCCGAGGACTCCGGGACGATCACCTCGGCCGGTCTGATCCGAACCAACTCGTCCATAACGTGGTCGGCCGGCGCGAGCATCGCCTCAAACGCGCCCGAAGAGACCTCCACCCACGCAATACCAACCTGGTGCGCCCCTTGACTCTTTGATGTCCCCCCAGGCCCACGCACTGCGCTGCGTGGGTTCTGTCCGCGGTCTTCCGGATCGAACACCGCCGCGAGGTAATTACCCTCGCGCTGCTCCAGGAGATTCTCTTCGGTCAGCGTTCCGGGCGTAACGAGGCGGACAACATCCCGCTTTACGACGCCCTTGGCCTGCTTTGGGTCTTCAACCTGCTCACAAATAGCGACGCGCCGGCCCGCCCGGACCATCTTGGCAAGGTACGAATCGAGGGCGTGATACGGGATCCCCGCAAGCGGAATGGCCGACGGGCCTTTGGACCGGCTGGTCAGGGCGATGCCCAGCACCCGGCTGGCGATTTTGGCGTCCTCGTAAAACATCTCGTAGAAATCGCCCATCCGAAACAGCAGGATGTAATCCGGGTACTTGTCCTTGAACTGCCGGTACTGCCTCATCGCCGGCGTGTCGAGTTGTTGGGGTTTTTCGGCGCTCACGACGGGGAACGATAATAGACAACACGGAGAGTCGGAGCAAGCCCCCACCCTGTCGTCCGCGTCCGGCGTTTCAGGCGGCGGCGGATCGGCGACGGGAGGCAAGGTCGTGGACAATCGCAGCGAAATGCTCGAAAAGGTCCGGCGCAGGCCAGGTGCGCCGGGCGCGGCCGTGATTAATCTGACGCCATGCCGGCGCAAAAGGAAGCATCACAGATTCAAGATCGACGTCTTCGACTTCGGCGGACAGTATGCCCAGTGCCTCGACTATGCTGAAGGGCAATTCCAACCGGCGTGCCTGGTTGTCCTTTTCGGGCAGGCAGTGTTCGGCAGACGAGGTAACCATGTGTTCCCGGCAGGCGATAGGGCGGGACGAATATGCCGTGCAGACTGCCCGCTCAAGGAACGGACAATCGACGCCGATCCCGGCATACCAGCGATTGAGGACTTTTTGAGAATCCTGCGGATTTTCGCCCAAAGTAATCCGGGTTTGCGGGACGGGGGGAGGGCCTGCCTGAAGTATCTGTTGTGAGGCGTTCACAAACGCAGATATGACCTGTTGCTGCTGTGTCGGCGGGGCGGCCTGGAGTTCATCCCACATGCAGAACACCTCAGGGACCGACAGCGGCACGAGGTATCGGCAGCAGGCGGCGCAGTCCTTTTTGCAGGTAACATTCAGGCCTGTACGTTTCCGATGTTTAATCACTCGGCGGACGATTTCATCTGACAGCGAGCGGGCTACGGGGACGACCTCGGCCAGTCCGGCAGGGCGGTCGGCGACAAGGATTTGGCCCGTGAGCGGTTCGTCGAAGATTTCAAGGTTGACGTCAATGGCGACAGCAATCCGCCGGGACTCCGCTGCGATTTGCCCCAGCCTATCGCCCCCGCCAATTATCAGAGATGCCACCGGCCCCTGCAACATTAGTAATGTCCTCCTGATACGTGCAAACACCGTTCCTTTCGTAACCGGACATGCTGTATATCGGAAGAATCCCCCGGCGGGATTATTTACAAGACGGATTTGTTATCGAGTTTGCAGGATGATCCGTAGCGAAGCGGAGGTTGTGGGTATCGGATGGACAGCGAGGTAGAGCATCCACAAGCTCCGCTTCGCTACGCTTGAAGGCGCCACCCGGCACCTCCCAGGTTATGAATCTGTCTTTGCTTCTTCGCGCAGTTTTTTTGCCCATTCGAGGTATGCGGTGATGTGCTTTTCGTAGCCTCGGTCGGTCGGGGTGTAATAATTCTTGTCCACGCCGAGGTAGTCCTGGTCGGGGCTGATTCCGCCTTTGTATTTGTGGCTGTACTGGTAGCCCTCGGAGTGGCCGTAGAGTTCCTTCATCTTCGGATGCGGCGCGTTGCGGAGGTGGTAGGGGACCGGGACGGTGCGGTTTTCCTTCACGTCGGACATTGCCGACCATATTGCCATGGCAGAGGCGTTTGACTTGGGCGCGCAGGCCATGTATATCGCCGCCTGTGCGAGTGTGAGTTGACACTCCGGCAGGCCTATGCGTTCGGTTATTTCGAAGGCGGCGGCTGCGACTGAGATCGCGCGTGGGTCGGCGTTTCCGATGTCCTCGCTGGCGAGGATTGCGATCCGCCGGGCGATGAAGCGGGGGTCTTCGCCGGCGACGATCATTTTGGCAAGCCAATAGACCGTCGCGTCCGGGTCGCTGCCCCGCATGGACTTTATCAGCGCGCTTGCGGCGTCGTAATGCTCATCGCCGGCCCGGTCGTACCGGATGGCCTTCTGCTGGATGGACTCCTGTGCAGTGTGTAAGTCGAAGACGATTTCGTCGTCGTCGGTGCGTTCGGACTGGCTTAGCACGCCGATTTCCAGTGCGGTCAGCGCCCTGCGGGCGTCACCGTCGCTTATCTTCGCCAGGTGTGCCAGTGCATCTTCATCGGCGCGGACGTTGTATTTACCCAGTCCCCGCTCCCTGTCAGCCAAAGCCCGTCGGCACAGGTCGATGATGTCTGCTTCAGTCAGCGTATTGAAGCGGAAGATCGTCGAGCGGCTCAGCAGGGGAGAGTTTATGACGAAGAATGGATTCTCCGTAGTTGCGCCGATAAGGATGATTACTCCGCTTTCGACGTCTTTGAGCAGTACGTCCTGCTGAGCGCGGTTGAAGCGGTGCAGTTCGTCGATGAACACGACGGTCCGTTTTTCAGCCGATGCCAGTAGCGATCTTGCCTCTTTGGAGATTTTCCTTACCTGTGCGACCGACGTGCTTGCGGCGTCCAGGCCGTGAAATTTGCAGTCGCTTTGTCGGGCGATGACGTAGGCCAGTGTGGTTTTTCCGGTCCCCGGAGGTCCGTGGAAAATCAGGCTTGTAAGCCGCCCGGCCGACAGCATCCGCCGGAGCAGTTTACCCGGCGCGATGAATTCGTCCTGCCCGACGATCTCGTCGATGGTCCTCGGCCTCATCCGCACCGCCAGCGGGGCATTGCGGGCGATGGCTTCGTCTTCGGATGATTTGAACAGGTCCGTCATTCGGGTTTGGACTCCACAGAAGTTTCCATGATACCGTCAGTCCGCCCCTCGGACAAGATAACCGATTATTCGGGTTGCGTTGCGAAGCGGCAAGCCGATTTTCAGACTCGGCTTGCCGCTTCGCAGCGCGATAGGATTTGACTCGCTTCGTACAGGTCGCTACAACCTTCGCCATGCCTGCATTGTTGTACACTCTGGGTGCCTTTGGGCTGATACTGATTTTGGCTCGGCTGAAAGCGCCGTTGTCTTTGGCGATATTCGTCGGCGCGGTGGCCATTGGCGTGTTTTTCGATAAGGGGGCCGGTGGTATCGCCCATGCGGTGCTCGCCGGCGTGGTTTCTCCCGGTACTATCGCCCTGGCCGTCATTATCGCCGTGCTGATAGCCCTTTCGGAGATCATGCGGGCGTCGGG
>DAOVLS010000427.1 GCA_030631125.1 Planctomycetales bacterium | reverse complement strand
CACAAGGCAATCGACTCGCTGATGAGCGAGGGCAGGACGTTTCCCCCGCCGGCGGAACTATCGGCCAAAGCGCATATCAAGTCGCCCCAGCAGTACCAGGAAATGTACGACCGGTCCATCAGCGACTCCGACGGATTCTGGCTGGAACAGGCGAAAGAACTCCACTGGTTCAAGGAGCCGACCAAGTCCCGCGAGTTCACATGGGACACCGACGCCCGCAAAATCGAACATACATGGTTCGCCGACGGCGAAATGAACGTATGCTATAACTGTCTCGACCGTCACCTCGGAACGCCGACGGCAGACAAGGCGGCACTCGTCTGGCAAGGCGAGCCGGAAGAAGACTCCAAGGCACTGACCTACAAAGAGTTACACACCGAGGTCTGCAAATTCGCCAACGTCCTGAAGTCGCTGGGCGTCAAGAAGGGCGACCGCGTCTGCATCTACATGCCGATGATCCTGGAGTTACCGGTGGTAATGCTGGCTTGCGCACGAATTGGCGCGATCCACTCGATAGTCTTCGGCGGTTTCAGCGCCGACGCGCTACGCGACCGTATCAACGACTCAGACTGCAAAATCCTCATCACCGCAAACGTCTCGCTGCGAGCCAGCAAGCATATCCACCTCAAGGATATTTCCGACAACGCGCTGAAAGATACGCCGACCATCGAAAAGGTCATCGTTGTCAAACGAAACGAAGAACCTTGCCACATGGAAGATGGCCGCGACGTCTGGTATCACGACCTGATGACCGACGTATCGGACGAATGCGAAGCCGAGCACATGGGAGCCGAGGACCCGCTGTTCATCCTTTACACCTCCGGCTCGACGGGCAAGCCCAAGGGCGTCGTCCATACCACGGCCGGATACCTCCTGCACACAATGCTCACGCACAAGTACATCTTCGACATTCACGAAGACGACATGTACTGGTGCACCGCCGACATCGGCTGGGTAACCGGACACAGCTACATCGTTTATGGTCCGCTGGCAGGCGGAGCGACAAGCCTGATGTTCGAAGGCGTCCCGACCTATCCTGACGCCGGACGGTTCTGGCAGATTGTTGAAAAGTATAAAGTTACGGTCTTCTACACAGCCCCGACCGCCATCCGGGCGCTTATCCGCCATGGCGACGATTGGCCCGCAAAGTACGACCTCAGTTCGCTTCGGATTCTCGGATCGGTCGGCGAACCGATTAACCCCGAAGCCTGGATGTGGTACCACAAGCATATCGGCAAAGGCAAATGCCCCATCGTCGATACGTGGTGGCAGACCGAGACCGGCGGGATTCTCATCAGTCCGCTCCCGGGCGCGCATACACTCAAACCGGGCAGCGCCGCACGCCCGTTCTTCGGCGTCGAACCCCTGATCCTCCGCGAAGACGCCACCGAGTGCGGCGTCAACGAAGGTGGAAAACTCTGCATCAAGAAGCCCTGGCCGGGAATAATGCGGACAATGTGGGGCGACCACGAGCGGTTCGTCGATACCTACTGGACAATGTACGCCGACCTCTACTTCACCGGCGATGGCTGCCGGATCGACCCGGACGGCGATTACTGGCTTATGGGCCGGATCGACGACGTAGTCAACGTTTCAGGCCACCGCATCGGAACGGCGGAAGTCGAATCCGCGCTGGTCAGCCATGCCAAGGTAGCCGAAGCCGCCGTTGCCCCGATGCCGCACGAAATCAAGGGCCAGGCGCTGTACGCATACGTTACCCTCGTCGATGGCGTCGAAGAGACCGACGAACTGAAGAAGGAACTCGTCCTTCACGTCCGCAAGGAGATCGGACCGATCGCCGCACCGGATAAGATTCAGTTCGCACCTGCCCTGCCGAAGACTCGCTCCGGTAAGATTATGCGGCGAATCCTTCGTAAAATCGCCGAAGGCATCGCCGACAAGAGCACGCTGGGCGACACCTCGACACTGGCCGACCCGACCATTGTCGATTCGTTAATCGAAGGCAGGCAATAAGAAATATGGATAGATTCGTTTCCACCCCCGCGTCAAGCCGGCACGGGGGTGGCATTATTTCGGGAGTTGTGTAAATGAACGAAAACGGCAAAGTAATGCACCGCAATTTCGTCGTGGTCGGTGCGATCCTGATCCAGTTGTGCCTTGGCGCGATCTACGCCTGGAGCGTCTTTACGCCGCCGTTGAAGGCAAAAGACGCAACCGCCATTGTGGGCGTGTATGCTCCACCCGAGAGGGATGCTGCACCGCAACTTGGGTTGGATAAGGCAAAACTCGACGAAATGAGGGCGGACTTTAAAGCACCGATGAAGCAATTGGAGGAGGTTGTCGCCAAGATAAAAGGTTCAACCGACAAAGACAAAACCGATCTGCTCAAGGCACAGAAAACGGTAATAACCGGGACCGTCAACGGGATAATTCGCAAGCATGTTGCTCCCGAGAAGATCGACTCGCTTTCCTATGGTTTCACCGTCACACAGACACAGGTCATTTTCGCAGTAGGTCTGGCGGCATTTGCAGTCGTGATGGTGTTAGCCGGGCGAATGATGCCGAAGAT
>DAOVLS010000377.1 GCA_030631125.1 Planctomycetales bacterium | reverse complement strand
GGTCGTCAGCCTGATGAAGTGCCGGTCCAGAAGCAGATACGAATAGGTTCCCACCATCTCGTCGGCGTCCTCCCTCATTTGTGAAACCTGCACCAGGGCGCCGAACGGATAGACCCTCAGCCACAGGCTCGAAGAGTGCTGCTCGGGATCGAGGTTTCCAGTGAACCGTACTGTTTTCTGGTCCGATCCGTGGGGGGTCCCTGCTGTCAGGAACAACATCCTGCCGGGGGTAATGATGAATCTCTTGTTATCAATGCAGTACGGCGCCTCGCCCGTCAGGCCGATTGCAAGTTCGTGCTCGCGGTGCTGGAGGGTGCATGACTTTCTGCATTTTATCGGTCTGGCGCAATCGGCGGGGGTGATCTGCTCAGGCAGGAGAAGTTTACTGATGCCGTCGCGCTCTATCCACGGCAGGATGCGTTTCTCGATTACATCGTGTACCGCTTCACGGATGTTCTTCATTGCCCCATTATACTGAAAAACAGGGACTTGGGGCTAGGGATTAGGGACTTGGGAAAAAAAGAAACAAACCCCACAAACCCAGTGCCGCTAATGCCCAATGCCGACCAGCGAATGAGCGCCAGCCGCTGTAACCGGCTTTATCGGCGGACGAGGTTGTTGAATTTTTTCAATGTGGCGCGGAGGTTTGAGATGCAGTAGGTGATGTAGGCCCGGTTGTGAACGGGCCGGCCTCGGCGCTCCCGCATCAGCCCATCGCGTATGCCGGAGAGAAATTGCTCCATTTCCTCCGCCCCCAGCGGTTCGACGTTCCGGCCCCAGCGTATCAGTTCGGCGAACAACTCCCGCAGCGCCGGGTTGGACTGGTATTGCGAGGCTGTCAGGAAACTTCCCGGCTTGAAGTGAATCTGCAAGCCCTTGAGCGCGACGATGACTGGTTCGTAGTTGATGTCTTTTGCCAGCCGAAGGAACTTGAACTGCTGGACCCATCGTCCCCTGCCCGGCGGGGCGACCGGTGTTCCGGCAATTTCTTCGGCGCTTCGTCGGCGCGAGGTGTCGGCGAAGAGCATGTGCATCCCGGTCTTGGCGCAGACGATCTCGCTCCCTCCCAGCCGGGCAATTTCGAAGCGTCCGTTGCGACGGCGGGTCAGGTTGCTCGTCAGGGCGAAGAGGCATTTCATCACACCCAGCGGCAGGGGCCTGTCGCGCACCGGCTTGTTTGGCGAGCGTAACTGCAACGACACGTGCAGGCTGTGCGGGGCAATGTCGTAAAACTCCATCGCCGCGTGAATAATCTGGTTCAGCAGCCAGGGGTCGTCGGTCGCCGGTTTGGAAATATTGGCCTCTACCGACAGCGACCCGATAGCCAGTTCAAAGAACCCCCGCCTGCGCTGCGGCGAAGTCTTGACGCGGTGGTCGTCGAGGTGTCCGCCGAGTTTCCAGGTAAGTATGTCCAGTGCGAAGTCGCGGAAGTAGAGGAAGCCGTCGTATTGCTTATCCCGGCGTTTCCCGGCGGCGGGTTCGCCGATGACACCATGACCGATGTTGGAAAACTCCAGTTCCGCCCCCAGCGGTAGCCCTCCGTCGCCCATGTGATTGCGGATGTATTGTATTTCCTGGCGGGCGCGGGCGGGTTCATAGACGGTTTCGGCTGCGCGGATCGCCCGGCGGACGTAGGCGATGAGCCGGTCCGACTTGAACGACAACTCCGTCAGCGCGTCGCCGGTCAGCATGCCCATCAGTTTCGGCTGGGCGTTGAGCGCCCGCAGTGCCGCCAGTGCTGAAATCGTCCGCTCGTAAAATTTGTTCGACATCTGCATACGGTCCAGGTCGTAACGGAATTCTTCCCGGACGCGATCTTCGATCTGGTTGAAGACGACCTGTCGGACCAGCATTTTCAGGTAGTTCGGCGCAAGGTTGCGAACGCGTTTGTCGTGTTGGATGTCGCCAAACTCGCGCAGCGGCTCGTCGGCGATTGCCTGGCGAATGGCGTAGTTGCTGATTCCCCCGCCGTCGAAATGGTGGCGGAAGAGGTCGCGAATCGTCAACCCGTGCAGTTCTTGCAGCGCCCGGCGGGAAAGTTGCTCGTCGGTCTTGAGGCGCCGGTTTTCATCCTCGGCCAGGGCCTGTTCGATCTTGCCTCGCAGAAGGACTTCCTGTTTGAGATGGTCGCGAAACTCCCAACCGAACGAGTGTGACAGTTGGTCCGTGTTGCCCACGAACGCCACGGCGGGGACTTTACCTTCTGCCGTCAGGACCTTCACGCGGGCCTGTCTGTAATTCCGCCCCTCGTATTGACGCAGCGCCGCGAGGCATTCGTGCGGGATAGGCCCGACCATGTAGCCGTGAATCCGACCCTGCGGGTCGGGCACGGCGTAAAGATAGGTCCGGTCGGGAGATATTTTCTTGTAAGCCGCCAGTACGGCGTGGCGAGCGAGGAAACTTTCGACCCCGTCGGCCTGACGCGGGTCAGTTACCAACCGGCGCCCAAGCACCGCGCGGAAGACCGTCGGCGCCATCAGCGTACCATAGACGAATAGATTAAACGGCTCACAGGCCGCCCGTGAAGCCCGCTCGATTGAATATGCCTTTGCCATAACCTGCGCATTATAACGTCGAAAAACATTTCGGTGAGGACTATCTGTTGCAATTGGCCTCAAAATGAGTAACCTGCTCAACCTGTGCCGCCAATGCGGTTCTTGATATAATCGGGGAAAAGTGTATGACTGAATCATTCGACGAAGCATTGAAGCGCACGCACAATTGCGGGCAGTTGGGCGTTGATGATATTGGCGTCTCCGTCCGCCTGTGTGGGTGGGTGCGCAGTTACCGCGACCACGGCGGGATCGTCTTCATCGACCTGCGCGACCGCGAAGGCATAACGCAGATCGTCTTCGACCCGTCCGACGACGCCGAACTGCATAAACTGGCCGGTGCACTGCGAAACGAGTGGGTCATCTCCATTGCCGGGACGGTCCGCCCTCGGGGCGAAGACCGCATCAACCCCAAACTCCCGACGGGTAAAATCGAGGTCGTCGCCGACGGCCTGACGGTGCTCAACAGGTCGCAGACCGTACCCTTCGAGCCGGACGCGACCGAGAGGGTCTCCGAGGATATGCGCCTCCGCTATCGCTACGTCGATCTTCGCCGGGCCGAGATGACCGGTGCGCTTCGCCTT
>DAOVLS010000311.1 GCA_030631125.1 Planctomycetales bacterium | reverse complement strand
TCGAGGCATGGCCGTTGCCGGTCAACGACCGTTTTATCGTGGTGGCAGGAAGGTCGCGGACAGCAACGCCGGCGGCGGCACACGCCAGAAGAATCACCCCTCGCGCGTGGCCCATGAGTATGGACGTACGCGGGTGGCGGTAATGGGCGTAGAGTTTTTCGACGGCTGCGAGATCGGGCTTCAGTTCGGCGATGATTTCCGTCAGGTCGGCGTGGATTTGCGCAATTCGCCCAGCCAGGTCTGCCTTGGCATCGGTCTGGATGGTCCCCGCCTCGATAATCACCGGTTCGCGCCGCCCGAAATCAGCGGCGGCATAACCGGTGATATTTAACCCCGGATCAATTCCGAGGATGCGATATGTCGTCCGCTTACCCACACAAACAAAATAACCACAAAGTCCACAAAGTTCACGAAGAACATCAGGGGATATGTGTTTCTCGCATGAGAAACTCAACCTTATGGGCGACGAATAACTCTAACAACTCTTTGAATTCGTCTGGGACCTTGTCCATGTAGTTGCATCCAAAGGGAATCTACAGCGTTGATGCGTTCTTCCGGCGTCCGGCTGAGCCAGTATTGCAAATCCTCCTCGACGCCGGACCTGTCGTGCAGATGCTTCTTTTTCACGACCTTTTCGATTGTAACGTCAGCATCTGGAATGTTTCGGGCAAAGTAAAGCGATAAGATATGCGTAACAAACGCCTGGTATCCGTTCGGCTATTTGCTTTTGATTTGAATTCCGAACGTTCAGGGGAGAAAATATCATAGTAATTACAAATTGTAGAGAGATGGACTCTATGAAAACGCTTGAATGCGCCACACTGACGGGAAACGAGACAAGTTCGATTAGGGAAGTGGTTCGTCTTATAAAGGCCGAACTCCCGGTTACGCGAGTCATCGTATTCGGCTCGAAGGCGCGTGGTACTGCCCGACCTGATTCCGACATTGATCTGCTTGTCCTCACTTCTGAAACGGTTACTCCGGAACTTCGACGTGAAATATCGGGTCGGCTGTTCGACGTGAGCCTGCGCAACGACGTTCCGCTCAGTTCGATTGTTGTCTCTGAAGACGACTGGTCGGAAGGGTTGATTCGCCAGACGCTTATTCACAGCGAAGTTGAACGAGACGGATGCGAAGCATGAATCCAAACGAAGCAAAATCCACCTTGATCGCCCTTTGGCTGGAAAAAGCCGATGAGGCGCTGGCGTCAGCCGAACTGGAACTCGACGCCGGACATGCCGGTTTCGCCGTCAACCGGCTCTATTATGCCTGCTTCTATGCCGTTACTGCCCTGCTGCTTGCCGACGGGAAGCAATTCTCGCGGCACTCCGCGGTTCGGGCGGAGTTCAACCGCCTGTACGTCAAGACCGGCAGGGTGGAGAAAAAGTGGGGGCGGTTCTATTACGACCTTTTCGAAGATCGACAGGAAGGCGATTATCTCCCTACCTCGACCTTTGAAAACGAAGATATTTCAGCCAGTCTTCAAAAGGCCAGGCAGTTCGTAGGCGTGCTCCGGGATATCATTCACCAGTCACGATAGAACGAGAACAAACAGACGTAAGCCGGGGTTTCGCGCCGTCTTATCCCTGTCGGATCCAGACGAGCATTTCGCCCGGTTTTCGGTTGCACCAGGCGAAGTACGGTACTGCCTGAATGTTGACAGTTTTCATTTTAGACGCTTCCGCGCGATAAAGGAATTCCTTCCAGGATGACTCATCCCGACGTCGGGCCTTGCCGGTAATGATTGTAACGCCTCCCAGAAGGTCCTTATCATACTTTGCCCGCAGCGCGGCGTCCGGCGGGAGGGAGATTTCGCTGAGGTTTGGGCCGTTGTCGATTTCTTCCAGGCAATAGACCACAGGCCCGCGCTGGAGGGCGACCTTTCCGCTGTTCATTCGCACATTCGGATTGGCCTCGATCCGCTCGACGGGCATCGGCAGCGTCAGGTCAATCATATCTCCGGACTTCCAGAGGCGTTTAACCTTCGCGTATCCCTTTTTCGTGATACGGGCGAGATTGACCGCCCGGCCGTTGACCTTGAGCGATGCGGCGCGGCACCAGCCTGGAATGCGAACGGCGACGGTGAACTCTGCGGGCTTTTCAGGGCGGACAGTCAGGCGGACTTTTTCCTTCCACGGATACCGGGTTTTCTGCGTCAGTAGGATTTTTTGTCCGCCCATGTCGATTTCGGCAGAGCCGCCGATATAAAGATGGACGTAGATTTCGTTTTTGTCCTGTGAATAAACATATCGCCCCATCGACGCCAGCATCCGGGCGATATTCGTCGGGCAGCAGGAAGTGCCGAACCATTCCTGCCGCACTGGCCCGAAATACGCGGCGTACATAAGGCGAAATCCTTCCGGGTGAACCGTCAGCGGATTGACGTAGAAAAACTTGCTGCCGTCAAGGCTCACGCCGCTGAGCACGCCGTTGTAGAGGGCGCGTTCCATAACGTCGGCGTATCGAGCGTCTGGGTCAATCTGCATCATTCGGTGCGCCCAGAAGACCAGGCCGATGGCGGCGCAGGTTTCGGCGTATGCGGTTTCGTTCGGCAGGTCGTAGTCGGTCGTGAATCGCTCGCCTTCTCTAGCCGAGCCAATCCCGCCGGTGATGTACATCCGTCGGTGCGTTACGTTTTTCCATAGACGCTTGCAGGCGGCCAGGAGCGTCTTGTCGCCGGTTTCTGCCGCGACGTCGGCCATGGCGCAATAGAGGTACATCGCACGAACGGCATGCCCGTCGGCCGTTTTCTGCTGCCGGACAGGCAAATCGGCCTGGTGGTAGTTGCCGTACTGTTTCGGGTCTTCCCCGCGAGCCCTCGCCTCGATGTCGAAGTAGAGAGGTTTCCGGCCTCGCTCGTCCACAAAGTATCGATCCAGGTCAAGATAGCGCTGCTCGCCGGTGGCGCGATACAATTTCATCAGCGCCAGTTCGATCTCCTCGTGGCCGGGATAGCCGCGCCTTTTGCCTTTTCCGCGACCGAAAACTAAATAAATGTGGTCGGCGTAACGGCACATCGCATCCAGAAAATCGCGCTTACCCGTCGCTTCGTAATGCGCGACCGCCGCTTCCATCAGGTGGCCCGCGCAATACAGTTCGTGGTTGTCGCGGAGATTGGCCCATCGCTTCTCCGGTTCGACCAGTGTGAAATGGACGTTCAGGTATCCGTCCGGCTGCTGGGCTTTGACTATAAGGTCAACAACGCCGGTCAGGAGTTTTTCCAACTTTGGGTCCGGGTGTGTCGCCAGGCTGTAAGCAGCGCCCTCGATCCACTTGGCGACGTCGGAGTCCCAGAAGACGTGCGGCGGGTTCGGCTTTCCCGGCTTCCAGTTCAGTTTGAACGCATCAATCCGCCCGGTCTTTTTGCACTTCTGATAAACGTCCGGCAGGGTGATTATCCGGTTCGTCTCCAGATGCGGCGACCAGAAGGCATCTTCAATGCATACCCGCTTCAACGGCAAGGATTTGAGTTCACAAAAAGGCGTAGAAGGCATGATATTTCTCTTCCTTATTAGAAGCCATCCCAAAACCTCGATTTGGGCTGCAAGCGGGTCTTTTTTCGCACGAATAACAACGCGCCATTATTCGCCTCTCCAATCAGTCGGGATTATCGTCTTCGCCAAGTGCTTCCAGATCGGCCTGGTCTTGTCGCCGACCGACGGCTCTCTTGTTTCTGATAAGATCGCGGCGTCCGAGAAAAAAGACGGGGACTTCGGCGCACTTACCGGACGCTTTCTCCGCCCACGCCTCCTGCCACGGTACGCCGTCAATCGAGGTGATAATATCGACGCGAACGGGCGGCCTGCCCAACTGCACAACCTGGCTCGGAGATTCGAAATCCTTCTCTGAAAGATCCAGGGAACCGAAGCCGAATTCTTCGAGGGCAGAGAGTATTCGCCTCGCATTTTCACGGTCCGGGCGCACAAACAGGTCAAGGTCCCCGGTAAATCGGGGAGCGCCGTGAAAGGCCAGAGCGTATCCGCCGACGACAACAAATTCGATACCGTTAGCGGCGAATAACTCTAACAACTCTTTGAAGTCTTTTGGTATGTC
>DAOVLS010000266.1 GCA_030631125.1 Planctomycetales bacterium | reverse complement strand
GCAATGCGTCCTTGCCTGCCTCCAGAGCCGCCCGCGCCAATGCGATTGGATTTTTGGTCGTCCGTGACATATAAAGCTTATCGGCAAGATCGACGTGTTTTCAACAGAGCAACTCCCGTCCCCTTTTTCACTCAGATCAGGTCGTTCAGCCTGTAGTTGCGCATCTTTCTCAGGAGTGTTGAGCGGTGAACTTCCAGTATTCTTGCCGCGGCTGAACGGTTCCATCCGGTTCGCTTCAGGGCGGTGAGTATCGCCGAGCGTTCGGCTTCGGCGAGTGTGTAGGTGAGCGGCTCATCATGGATTTCCGTGATCCTTCCGGGTTGGGGCTCCAGCGGGGGATGGTCCTGCACGTGCCGGGCATCTTCGAGCCATGTCGTCATCAATGTCGGCGGAAGCGGAGGCAGGTCGGCGGCATAGAGGCGTTCCACGTAGTTGCACAGTTCGCGAACGTTTCCGGGCCAAGAATAATCCCGAATCTGTTGACGTATGCCTTCGCCCAGCACTCGTATGGGCATTGAATATTCCTCGGCGTAGAATTCGAGGTAGTAGTCCAGGATCGGGGTAATGTCCTCTGCCCGGCATCGTAGCGGCGGAACTTCGATGCGGACGATGTTGAGGCGGTGATAGAGGTCCGGGCGGAACCGCCCACTTTCGGTCGCCTTCTGGAGGCTTACGTTTGTGGTCGCGATAAACCGCACGTCGGCAGGGATCGGCCTGGTCCCGCCTACCGGAATAACTTCTTTCTCCTGAAGCAGTCGGAGCAGTTTGGCCTGAAGGTGCAGGGGGATTTCGCTTACTTCGTCGAGCAGCAGCGTGCCTCCTTCCGCCGCCCGCACAACACCGAGCGTCTCGGTCACAGCGCCCGTGAAGGCGCCTCGAACGTGCCCGAAGAACTGACTCTCAAAAAGGCTTTCGCTGATCCCGGCGCAGTTGACGGGGATAAACGGATCTGCTTTCCGCCTGGATTTGACGTGAATGTGCCTCGCAAGCAGTTCCTTGCCCGTGCCGCTTTCGCCTTCGACCAGGACTACACAGTCATTAGTGGCTACAGCGTCGGCAATCGCCACGACGTTCCTGAAGAGGGAACACGAGCCGATTAACACCCATTCAGGGTGAAAACCGTCCCCGTGTGGCGAGCACACCACACCCGGTCGAGATGTCTTTCCTCCTGTCCTCATCTTCGAGCTTAAGTGAGCATCTTCTATAAAACAGACAGGTTAAAGAGCTGTTGACCTCTGCTGCCAAGGAGATCGCCTCCGTTCTTTCCCAAATGGCAACCAACTATACTCTTATACACTAAAAACCGGATTTTGGCAAGGGAAAAAATTAAAAGACAACCACCCAAAACGGTTAGGTTTTTGCTAGGCGGCCTCGATTGTCGGACGGAAGATTTTAGCCAAGTCGTAACGCAAGGCGCTGCTGATAGATGCCGATATTCATCGCCAGAGGCGGGACGGGAACATCGGTATTTCGTCGGTGTAGCCTGAACCTGCCCCAAAGAGTGCATAATTTTCAAGAAGATTTTCTTTATGGGTCTGGATAAATCAGAACCTCGGCTGAGAATTGGCCTTCAGGTCAAATCCGTCCTGGTCCTGACGGTTGTGGTCTTAGCGGCAACAACTGTCAGCGGATGGTTTTTTTACGCCGTCTCACGTGACATCCTCCGCCAGAAAGATCACAGCCAGGCCGAGGCTTTTGTCGGAAATCTGACAGTAGCCGCCGCCCCGGGCCTGATCGACCGGGACGCCGAAGCGCTCCAGCGATTAGCGATGAGACTGTTGGATCGCCCCAACGTTCACTACGTCATTATCCTCGACCGCCACGGCGAGACCGCAGCCGTTACCGAGCGGGTCGTCGCCGGTACCGGCCGGCTCACCCTGGCATGCAGGCCCGTGAGCCTGTCGTACGAGGCGCGGCGAGGCGACGATTTCCTGGAAGTGGGCCGGCCTGTCATCGCCTCTTCCGACGGTAATGAAAAAGGCACCATGGTCGGAGCGGTCCGCCTGGTGCTGGATACGCGGGACACTTCCGGTATCCTTGCCCACGTCCGACGGGAAACAACGGTCATCGCCGCGGTTATCGTGCTGTGTGTAATCCCGCTGGGATACCTGCTGACCCGGCGGGTGATCGTTATGCCGATTCGCCGGCTGATGGAGGCGACGCACCAACTGGCCGAGGGCGATTTCTCCGCACGCGTCGAGACCTGCCGAAACGACGAGATCGGCGAATTGGCCGGCTCGTTCGACACCATGGTCGAAAAAGTCCGCGCCTCGCAGAGACGCCTCCGCCGAGCGAACGAATCCCTGGAACAGAAAGTCGCGGATCGAACCGACGAACTTCAGCGAGCCAACCGCCGACTGCAAGAAGAAATGTCCGAAAAGGAAGATTTTCTCCGCACCGTCAGCCACGACCTCAACGCGCCTCTGCGGAACATCGCCGGTATGGCCACCATGATCTCCGTAAAGTACCGCCAGCAGTTGCCCGAAGAGGTGATCGCCCGCCTCCAGCGTATCCAGTCGAACGTCGATGCCGAAACCGAACTGATCAGCGAACTGCTGGAGCTCAGCCGGATAAAAACACGTCCCGAAAGACGCCTGATGGTCGATTTCGCCTCGCTGTTTCAATCGCTGGACCAAGCGTTCGAATATGAACTCAATACCAGAAACATCTCGCTTGAGATTGACGAGCCGATGCCCCGTCTGTTCGTGGAGCGCAACCGGATGAGGCAGGTGTTTCAGAACCTCATCGACAACGCCATAAAGTACATGCCCGACCGCAGAGACGGAAAAATCCGGATCGGCTACAGCATGGTCGATGGCATGCACCGTTTCAGCGTAGCCGACAACGGGCAGGGCATTTCGCCGGCGGACCAGGAGCGGATTTTCCGCGTTTTCCGGCGTGCCTCCACAGCGACCTCGAACGGGGTGCCGGGCAAGGGCGTAGGTCTGGCCCTGGTCAAAAGCGTGGCGAGCAACTACGACGGGCAGGCGTGGGTCGAGTCCGAGCCGGGGACAGGTTCGGTGTTCCACGTCTCCCTCAGCGTAAAGCGTACCGCCGAACCGGTACAGACCGGGAAGGTCGAAGCGAACCAGGTCTGCGAGGCGGTTGAATGCACAGCGGCTGGTTGAGTCGCCGTAACGGAGTGCCGATGAATAATGCGAACCGACAAGGCGGGATTTCCTGATGATTATTAGCAAAGATATTACAGATGAAGCGTCGCCTGCCCGTCCGAGAGGACCCAGAGTGCTGATCGTCGAGGACGATCCCGACCAGTGCGAATTGATATGCGAGTCGGTGCAGATGCATTTCGAGGACCGCCGGGGCACCGAAATCGTCGGTGTCGGGACGGGAACCGAATGCCTGGACCAACAACTGTGTGATTTCGACATCATCCTGCTGGATTACAACCTGCCTGATATTTGCGGCTTCGATCTGCTGGAACAGATCACCGGCAAGTACGATATCCCGGTCATCTTCGTAACGGGCAACAACGACATCGCCTCTGCCGCAGAGGCCATCCGCCGAGGTGCTCAGGACTATATCGTGAAACTCGGCGATTACCTCTTCGCCTTGCCCATTGCGATCGAAAAGAATATCCGCCTGCACACGCTCAAACAGGAAAACGCCCACCTCCAGGCGGAACTGACCTCCACACTGCAAGAGGTACAGGTCAAAAACATTGAGCTGGAGCAGTCCCTGCAAAAACTCCGGACCATGGCCTCTACCGACCACCTGACCGGACTGTCAAATCGCAGAACCTTCGCCGAAATACTTCAGAGGTGTTACAACGAAGCCGTTCGATACAAGTTAGACCTGACCTGCCTGATGTGCGATCTGGACTACTTCAAGGCAATAAACGACACCCTGGGCCACCAGGTCGGAGACCAGGTGCTGGTGGCTACCGCAGAGATCATTCGCTCGAACCTCCGTAGCAGCGACCATGCCGCCCGTTACGGCGGAGACGAGTTCGTCATACTGCTACCGCATACATCTTTGGCAAAGGCCATGAAAGTCGGTAATCGTATCTGTCAGCAGATCGTACCGGCCACAGGCCGACGCACAAGGACCGGAACGGGGATAACACTGTCAATAGGGTTCTCCTCCCTGGAGATAGACCAGCCTGCCTCCGCCGATGTTATGGTCTCTATGGCAGATCGCGCCTTGTACGTAGCAAAGGACCATGGTAAAAATCGCATAGTCGCGTTCAGTGAAATCGGGACAACCTCCCAGCACGCCGCAGGTCAACCCGCCGCATAAACGACGTAAAAACCCCACATCAAAGAATGTGCCCCCCTATCGTCAAAAATTCTCCGGCCAATGGCCGTTTCAGCGCTGACGTGATGGGCGATCCGCCTGCGACGGGGACGACTCGCAGGCCGATTCGAGCAGATACGACACCGCCGCTTCCGTTACGGGCACGTTATCCTGCTTTGCCTGGGCGGAAATGTCGTCTGTGGTGCTTGTAAGGCGATTGTAGATTTGACCTGCCCCTGCGAAGATATC
>DAOVLS010000409.1 GCA_030631125.1 Planctomycetales bacterium | reverse complement strand
GACGCCTTGGCCGACGATCCAAGACCGCCCGGCACGGTCAAACTGGCGGGGCAAGACGATCTGTACCGCGTTCGCGTGGGCGACTATCGCATTGTCTATCGGATTGAGGATCGGCGGCTTGTGGTGCTCATAGTACGGATAGGACACCGGCGGGAAGTATATCGCTAAAGCGACGAGGTTAAAAGAAACCACCGCCCTTACCAACCCAAAACCGCTGAATAAACCGTAGAAAGAAAGGTGAGTATCAGGGTCCAGTCCATTCACTGACGGTTTCGAGACCGAATTCCTTTCGCAGTTCCGTGGCGGATTCGTGGCGTCTAGCGGACATCTCTGGCTTCCAGGCGGGCGCGGGCCAGGCGGACTGCATCATGCAATTTCTTGCGCAGCAGATCGCGCGGAGGAAGTTCGGTCATGTAGGCGGCCACACGGATGCCGCTTCGGCCAAGTCGGAGCAACTCGACATGCTCGCTGGACTTACCCGCACAGAGAATTAAACCGATGGGCGGTTCCTCGTGCTCCTGTCGCTCGTTTTTGTCCAGCCAGCGGAGGTACAGTTCCATCTGACCCTTGTCGCCGGCCTGAAAACGACCCAGTTTCAGGTCAATGGCTACCAGACGCCGCAGTTTTCGGTGGAAAAACAACAGGTCGATATAGTAATCCTCGTCATCGACGGTAATACGTTTCTGGCGGGCAAGGAAGCTGAAGCCGACGCCCAATTCCAGGATAAACGCCTCCATCTCGCGCAGGATAGCCGATTCGATGTCTTTCTCGCTGTACGTGTCCTTCAGGCCAAGGAAATCGAGGAAGTACGGATCGCGGAATACCAGGTCGGGCGTGAGCGTGTCGTCTTCCCGCAGGTCGGCCAGTTCCTGCTTCGCCAGTTCGGCGGGTTTTTTCGATATGGCTGTCCGCTCAAAGAGCATGCCGTTGATCTTCTTGCGGAGAGTACGCACGCTCCATCGCTCAATACGGCACATTTCAGCATAGAACTCTCGCTGGAGGTCGTCTTCCAGCGGGATGATGGCAACGAAGTGGCTCCAGCTCAATTGTGCAGACAACGTCTGCACTATTTGAGCATCTGAAAAAACCTCGGCAAACCGAACCATATTAAACAAGTTACGCCTTCCAAATCCGTTGCCGTATTCGGCAGCCAATTGTCTCGACACTGTCGCGACAATCTCCCGGCCGTACTCGGCGCGCTCATCCTTCAGGATGTCCTTGCGAATTCGCCGGCCGACCTGCCAGTAGAGCACGACCAGGGCGGAGTTGACCGACCGGCCTACCGCCTCGCGGGTCTGCTCGATTAATGAGCGAAGATCGCGAACGAGACCCGCTGACGCTTTGCGGGGGCCTGCGAGGGTCTTCTTCTTAACACGGACAATTTGCTTTTTGTTTGATTGACGGGCCAAGATTGTTCTCCTTAAATGGAAGATGTTATCGAAATGTCATCATCGCTTCAACAGCCTTCCGTCGATCCGCATCAGCACCGCCGAAGTCGCCGCAGGGCAAACCGCAGAAACAGTTACAACCCGAAAAAAATTTTCCAAAAATGCTTGACAGGCCACGAAATCCGCTTTAGTTTATTAGCGGACACTAAAAAGGATTTCGATTAATGGCGGACGCTCGTGAACTTGCCCGTATCTGCAAAGTCCTGTCCGTCGATACGCGTGTGCGGATTATTGAGTTGCTCAAAGGCAGGGCATTGTGTGTCGGGGCGCTGTCGGCGAGGCTTGGCGTAACGGCAGGGGCCGTCTCGCAGCATCTGCGAATACTACGCGATGCCGGACTGGTTACGGACGAGAAACGCGGCTACTACGTTCACTATCGCCTGAACAACAAAACCATCGCCAAATGGAAAAATGTAACCGAACGTTTTTTAGAACCGGGCACCGCTGACATAAAGCAGTGCCGACAGAAAATTTCTGAAAGGAGAAAACCATGTGTGAAAAAGAAAAACGCGGCTGCCAGAAGCCGGAAAACCTGAAGGGCAAGCCCGAGGACTGCTCACCCGAGCAGATCAGGGAGTGCCACGGCGACGTCAAGGAGCATCCGTGTGTCGAGGCCTCCGAAACCGAGGATAAATGAAGACAGCCGAGGAAACTCCGAAGGAACTTCCCGACTGGTTTCCGTCGGTCGCCGAGGACGTCCTGCAATATTGTCATCCTAAGCCGGGTCTGTGGGTTGACCTGGGTTGCGGAGCCGGCGGGCTGGGTCTGGCCCTGGCGCGGATGTCGCAAAGCACCATATTGTTGATAGACCGGGACGCCGACGCCCTTGCCAAGGCTGTCGAGAAGGCCCAAGCCGATGGTCTGGCCGGAAGGGTCGTTCCAATCGTCGCCAGCGCCGAGCACATCCCGCTGCCGGACGGGAGCGTGGACGTAGTGACCAGCCGGGGATCGATCTTCTTCTGGAACGATCCGCCGCAAGGTCTGCGCGAAGTCTATCGCATCCTGCGCCGTGGCGCCCGCGCCCTGATCGGCGGCGGGCCGGGAAGTTCGTATCCCCGGTGGGCGTGGGAGGAGTTTTACCGTCGCAGGAATTCGGATGTCCAGGCCGGCGGCGCCGAGGCGGTCCGGAAGTGGGAAGGACCGCGGCAGCCGGAGTGGATGGCCGCCCAGGCGCGTTCTGCCGGCCTGTGTGATGTGCTGATCGAACCGACGCCCCCGCATCTCTGGCTGCTTTTCGAGAAGGATCTCTCGTGAGTAACGACAAAATCATTGAGGTTTACGGCCTGGTGCGCCGGTACGGCGACCTTGGGGCTGTGGATCGGGTCGATTTTACAGTCCGGCGAGGTGAGATATTCGCGTATATCGGCCCAAACG
>DAOVLS010000286.1 GCA_030631125.1 Planctomycetales bacterium | reverse complement strand
GATTTACCAATCAACCAATTGACCAGTCTGTTGGCGTGCTCGCTTCAGCGAGGCATGGCGAATACGGCAAGATGAGCAAGATAGGCAAGTCAGGCAAGGGCGGATTTTCAAAATGGACAAAAAACGATCTCGAAAACCGTAAGTGCTTGCCACGCAAGGAATTACAGATTTCGCCTTTGTTCCCAATCGTTCCGAATCGTTCCGAATCGTTCCCAATGGTTCCCAACGGTTCCGAATCGTTCCCATTCGTTCCGTTTGGTTCCGTTTTGGCCCGCTTGCTCATCCCTCTGCGACTAGTCCTACCCGCCCGCCGTAGGCTTTTAGCATCTCGGCCCGGAGCGTCTGGTGCTCCGGGGCTGATATGTCCGGGTCGGCGCGGACGATGGCGAAGGCATCCCGCCGGGCGATCCGAAGCAGTTCGTAATCCTCGATGAGGTCGGCGATTTTCAACTCCGGCAGCCCGTGCTGACGCGTGCCGAAGAACTCGCCGGGACCGCGAAGACGCAAATCGGCTTCGGCGATCTTGAACCCGTCATTGGTCCCTGCCAGCACGCGCAGGCGCTCGGCGGCGATGGGATTTTTGCTTCCGGCGACCAGGATGCAGGCGGCATCTTCAGCGCCGCGCCCGATCCGCCCCCGCAACTGGTGCAGCTGCGCCAACCCGAATCGCTCGGCGTTGACGACCACCATCACGTTGGCGTTCGGAACGTCCAGGCCGACCTCGACGACGGTGCTGGCGACAAGGACGCTTATCTCCCCGGCGGCGAAACGGGACATCGCGGATTGCTGCTCGGCCGTCGGCATCTGCCCGTGGATAAGACCGACGGTGTATTCGGTGAAAATCTCACCGGACAGTTCTTCATAGGCGGTTTGAGCGGCCTTTAATTGCGCGTTGCCCGCATCGGTTACAAGCGGATAGACGAAATACGCCTGTTGACCGCCGGCCAGGCGGCTGCGGACGAACTCGATAACCTCGGACATCCGCGATTTCTCGACGCAGCGGGTTTCGGTCCTGCCCCTTCCCGGCGGCATCTCGTCGATAATCGAGACGTCCAGGTCGCCGAAGACCGTCAGCGCCAGCGTCCGCGGGATGGGCGTAGCGGTCATTACCAGGCAGTGTGGCGCGTAGCCCTTGGCCTTGAACCCGCCGCGCTGGCGGACGCCGAACTTGTGCTGCTCATCGACGACGGTTACGGCCAGAGATCGGAAGCGGACCTTCTCGCTCAGCAGTGCGTGCGTTCCGACAACGATGTCGATTTGCCCGGCGGCGAGTTTTTCCAGTATGTCCGCCCTTTCGGCGGCTCTTTGGGCCCCCACCAGCAGCGCAGTCCGCACACGGGATTTGGCAAGATATTGTTCGACCTTGGCGTAGTGCTGGCGGGCGAGGATTTCGGTCGGCGCCATTATTGCCGCCTGTTTGCGATGTGCGACGCCCACCAGTGCGGCATAGAGGGCGGCGACCGTCTTGCCCGAACCGACGTCGCCCTGGAGCAGGCGATTCATCGGGCGGGGCCGGGCGAGGTCGGAGGCGATCTCGGCGACGGCGCGGTCCTGGGCGGCGGTAAGTTTGAACGGGAATCTCGCCCGGATGCGCCGGTCGATCTCGTCGCTGACAGCCAGCGGGTGTGCGGGTCGGCTTATGCTCCGCATCCGCTGGATCGCTATGCCCAGTTGCATCAGTATGAACTCGTCATACGCCAGTCGTCGGCGGGCGAGCGTCCAGGCGGCGTTATTTTCCGGGCGGTGCATCGCAGCGATGGCGACCGGCCGGGGCGGCAGGTCGCGCCGGCGGAGGTGTTCATCATCGAACCACCGAGCGAACAGACGCGGCGTCTCCGGCAGGACTCGCTTGATAAGGTTGGATATCAGCCCGCTCGGCAGAGGCCCGCAGGCCGGATAGACCGGAAGCAATTCGTCGGCATCGAGGTTCGTCCCCTCCGGGTCCCAGATTACCTCCCACCGAGGATTGATGAACTGGAGCGTTTCCTTATAGACGGAGACCTTTCCGCTGACGGCGATGTGCATATCGGGCTTGATGCGATCCTTGAGGTATCCCCCGTGGAACCATTTTGCGACGACCCACCCGGAGCCGTCGTCGAGTCCGCATTCAAAGTACGGCTTGCGTCCGAAGGGTTTGTCGTTCGTTTCGCGGACGATTCCGGCGACGGTGGCTCCCGGCTCGTCGCCGCGGAGCGTTTGGACAGGCTGGACCTGCCGGCGGAGGTTGAACCGGCGCGGGAAGTATAACAGGAGGTCTTCGACCGTTCGGACGCCCGCTTTGGCGAGTTGCTCTGCCCGGCGGGGACCGACGCCCTTGACGTATTGAACCGGTGTGTCAAGTTCCAGCGAGCCCACTTACGGAATTCTCAGGACCTTTCCGATCGGCAGTTTCGATTCGTCGGCGATGTCGTTTGCGACGGCGATTTCCTTCCAGCGATTACCGTTGCCGTAGAACTTCTTCGCCAGCGACCAGAGCGTATCGCCCTTGCGGATAGTGTAGGTTTTTTTGGGCGGCGCGGGCGCGGGCGTTTCGACGGGCGCCGCTGCTGCGGCGGTAGGCTCCGTAGCGATCGAGGTTTCCGTCGGCAGCGCCGCGGGCATAAGTTTATTGACAGAACGAGCCGGCGCCGACAGATCCGCGGTTTCGGTGGTTTTCGGGCCGGCGGGTTTCTTGCAACCAACCGACGCAAGGAGTAACACTGCAATGACAGTAACGATTCGCTTCATCATTTGCCCCTTTTACTTACCTGGCGTGACCTTCGGCGCCGACTGCGATAATAACGCGCCGAGCGGCGATGTCAAGGCAGGGAAGAAAAAGGACGCCCCTTCCATCCCGTCAGGATGGAAAGAACGTCCCTTTTTTCTTACTACGACCTACGACCTTCTTCGTCGCAGAAGAACGCCTACCAGACCCACGCCCAGCAAAGACAGCGTCGCCGGCTCGGGGACCGTGGTGATCGTGTACTCGTCAACGTACAGTGTGTAGGCCGACGAGAGACCGCCTTTGCTTCCCAGGCCGCCATAGTAGTTGCCTATGTTGCGGGGAACATCAGAGTAGCCACCCGCGCTTATGTTCCTGACGCCACGGGAGACCCCGTCAATGATAATCTCGGCCTGCCTCGGACCCAGTTCCTGGGTAGCGCCCTCTATCGTCCGAGTCTCGGTCTCGGAGAGGTTGTGCACTACTTTCAGGTGAACCCATGCGTCGGCCTGTATCCAGTGGTGGTTCCAGCCGCCCAGGTTGGAATCACTGAGCCTCACCTCGCCGGGATGATTAACTGCGTCGTACCACGACCACCCGTAGCTCGGGAGCAGCAGATTTGCGCCGGCCCCTTCCCACGTATCCACGTTGGGCATGAGGCTGATTTGGCTGGACCCTTCGGCCAGTCCGGTGGGAATCCAGACGTACATTTCCATAGTGAACTGCTCGTTGGCTGCGATGGCATCCTCTGCTGCGGTGGGGATGTCCCTGAGAATGTCGCATCGCGTCGATGCGGGTGCTGATATCTTGGCGGACCAGGTAATTTCGCCTGTCCCGCCGGTACGGGGATTCGTATTGACGGCGACAACCGGATTGCCGGCATTGCCCTGGGACCATCCTTCGTCGCTGGTGATGTCTTCGAAACTGTCATAGAACACCACCGTCGGCGCTGCCTGGGCCGTCAGGACCACCAGGCCCAATACTGCTGCTACTGCCAATAAAGTTGCGATTCTCATCTTTCTTCTCCTTCCTGAAAAAACGTTCTGTTTCGTGCTACGCCACACGTAGCAGTCCCAGCGGAACACCCGCCGGTCCCGGCACTTTCGTTCCGCTTCGCTTCACTCAAGTGCCGGCTTTACAAACTGCAAATCAAGTCCGCAATTGAACAACCTCTTTTCTTCCAACTTGCGGCCTGGTAAAAACGACCTGAAAATCTCTCCGACTCCAGATGGTTCAGATTTGATCCGAACCTCCATTCGACTACCCATATTTTACAACGGAGGGTTGATTTTGTCAATAGATAATATTAATATATACTTGGATTATATTAATATGCAGGATTTGACGTGCGGGGGGGTTTTTCCGGTTTTTCCCAATCCTGTTCGGCACTCAGTTTGCACCACGGGACTTACGATAGCACATAGAGGCAAATGCGGCAACCTGGCCGGCGGGAACTGAGCGGGGAGAGTAACATCCTGGCTGGACCTGCGCAGCATAAACGCCGGCGACGGTCAGCGTGTGGACCGGCCTTGCGGGGTCAGATGATTTTTTCAAGAACGTCCTGCCGCTTGAGTTTGTTGATGTGGCGCAGCAGTTCTTC
>DAOVLS010000192.1 GCA_030631125.1 Planctomycetales bacterium | reverse complement strand
GGTGTAAAGCACGTCCGGCTTGGCGCAGGCGAGGACCTCGTCCGTTACCGTCCATTTGGGAATCTCGACCCGCTTTTCCTCCGGCGACTGCTCGCCGGCGAGCATACTGCGCATCAAGGTGCTGGCCTGGATGTAATCGGCGTCGCGAACGGCCTCTTTCAGGTCCGTACATATCTCCAGCCGCGTACCGGCCGTCTCGGCCTTTGCCTTGCCCTCGGCGAGAATGTCCTGATTGACGGTCTCGGCGTAGGATTCAGGGATAGCCAACGTCAGGTTAATCCCCAGCACCGGGCAGACGCGGATGAACGAGTGCAGAATCCCGCGCGCCATGCCGGTATAGACGAGGTTTATACCCTCCAGCCGACCCTTGGTCTGTTCGACGGTCATCAGTTCGCCGATAACGTGCGTGGCGTGATCTACGGGCGTGCAGCCGTTGAGCACCGGAACGGACATATTCTCGCAGGCAAGGTCCATGTCCTCCTGCTTCCAGAGCCTCGCCGAGAGTACGTCGATGTACTGGTCCAGTGCGCGGGCGGTATCGACTATCGACTCGCCTCTTCCCATCTGCGTATCCTTGGCTGCCAGGTATGCGTTGGACCCGCCCAGTTGCGCCATCGCCGATGTGAAACCCATCCGCGTCCGCGTGGATTCATAGACGAACAGAAGCCCCTGTACCCTGGTCTTCAGCAGGTCGGCATAGGTCATGTCGTAACGGTTCTCGCGGAACCACGCCCCAAGGGCCATGACTTCGTGTAGTTCCTCGCGCGAGAGGACGCCGATGTGCGGCAGTTGCCTGCCGCGAAGGTCGTCGCTCAATTTCGGGGCCGGTGCCCCCGCCAATGTCTCTGCCATAATCTGCTCCTGTTTTGCTATTACCTTTTTTCACTCTCGAGACGTCATTTTCTTCAACTGTCGGCACATGTATTCAGCCAGGTCAAGATTGTTCATCAGGTCCGAGATCGGCTCGATTACCGTAACATATCCGTCGAAATTGATCTTCTCCAGTGCGTCGAAGACGCCGCGGAAATCTATCCCGCCGGGCGTACCGAACAGATGCTTCTTGTAGTACCGCCCCTCATAGTCCCAACTCGCTTCAGCCTCCGTTTCTGCCCGGGCGACGTCCTGAACCGAGACGATAAACAGGTGATCCTTCAACTGCACAATCGGTTGAACGTAGTCGATGTCCTTCTCGAAAATGTTGGCAGGGTCGTACATCAGGCCGAAATTGTCCCTGCCTATTTCCTTGAGCGTCTTGAGCGCCAGCTTCGGCGTTTCAAACGGCCCGCCGGTATGGACCTGTATCACGATTGCCAGCCCGCGTTCCTTGAGGTAATCGGCAGCCTTCTGAATCCAGGGAATCTCCTTGAATCCCCCAGCCAGGTAAGGACAGCCAAGTTCCACGGCCATATCCGCAAATTTACTTAATGCCTTGAGTGATTCGGCGTCGGTAACAGCCACGGCGGGGATACGCGAAACGCCGATGCCGCTCTTATTGAGCGCAGCGGCCATTTGAGCGACCTCCTCCGGCGTCGTTTCGGCATTAATCTGGGTTCGCCTCAACTCGACGGCGTCGTAACCGGCCTGTCTGGCGAGTTCGCCGAATTGACCGACGTCCATCTGGCAATACTTATAATCAACCTCGATGATCCTGCCCGACAGCGAAAATTTCATCACTCTCTCCTTACACAGTTCTTCGATGACCGCAAATTATAGGAATATGCCAATAGTAATTACAATGCAATCCTGATCACGCCGATGAAGTGCCGCGCCAAACCAAAAATAAAGCGCCGAACGGCAAGCCAACTTCCGGCATCGGCTTGCCGTTCGGCGCTTTTATGATTCCTCTTCTGATGATTCCGTTTCATCGGTGTCGTTGTCAATATCATCTTCATTATCCGGCATCGGGGGCTTGCTCTGCGGCACTTTCAGTTGTTCGACTTTGGGAAGTTCGGTCAGGTCGGACAGGCCGAAGATTTCGAGAAAATGCTTTGTCGTCCCGTAGAGTATAGGTCTGCCGATTTCGTCGGCCCTTCCGGCGATGCGGACGAGATTCTTTTCCATCAGCCCGCGCAGCACCTCCCCGCAGGCAACGCCGCGAATGGCCTCGATGTCGGCGCGGAGCACAGGCTGGCGATAGGCAACGACCGCCAGGGTCTCCATCGCCGCCTGCGAAAGGCGCGATTCGCGCCGACTGGCAGACAGGCGGGAAATAACCTCGTTATACTCCGGCTGGGTCTGCATCTGGTAGCCGCCGGCAATCTCGACGATGCGGAACGCCCTGCCGGTCTGCTCGTACTGCTCGTTGAGGGTCTCGACTGCCTTGCGGACGGCGCGGACGCCGCCCAGTTCGCCGATCTCGGAGACCTTCGCCGCCGGAAGAGGCTTCTCGGATGCGAAGAGAATCGCCTCGACAACCGCGGCTGTCCGGGCCTCGGCGGGTTCAACCTGATCTACCTGCGTTTCTTCACCGGTGCTGCTGTCGCTCATAAAAAGCCTTCCCTGCTATCGCCCGCAACTCTGCGGGGAACATGCAGGATACTCACCGGCACGATAAAAGCAAGACCGCCCACGCCAGTAATTCCACTGGTTTGAGAAGCAGGTACGTCAGGTCGGCGACGATTGGGGAGCGGATTCGTCCGGCCACTGCCGGTCCGATTACGTTATAGACCCGCCGGAGTGTGCGGTGAACGGCAGGGAAATTCCTCATCAGGTATCGTTCAAAGGCCCTCATCCGGCGTAACTGTGCGTTTTCCCATCGCCCGGCCGGCGGTTCATACCGGCTTCCCACAAATCCCGGATGCCCCCGCGCCGCAGCGGTAACGATGAAACAGTCGGGCGGCTCGTCAGGCAACGAATCATAGAGTGACCTGGCCGCCAACATCTTCGCGTATAGCGACACAATAATCCCCGCTGCCCATCCGGCCGAGAAGATCGCCACCTTGCCTCGCAGTCTGCGCTGCCGCCAAATATTCGCCAACAGCAGCACCAGATTCACACAAGCAACTCCCGGAACCAATGCCAATACGAATTGCATCTCACGTCCGGCAAGATTCAGAAACAACGTGGCAATTGTGTACCACGCACAGATAATCGCCACGGTCGCGACCATCACGAAGTTAATCCTGCTTTCATACAGCCATTTCGGTCGGAGAAGGCCGACTTGAAGGCTGGCAATTCCGGCGAACCAGATGGGCAATAACGTCGCCCCCGCCCATCTTTCATGGATAACGCCGAACCAGCCAAGACCTTTTGCACCCTTCCAATCAGAATCGAACGCCACCGTCGCCAGCACCAGCATCACCGACGGAAGGACGACCAGGGCCAATGAGTAAAACATCTTCTCAATCAGTATGAACGACGTCCTGTCTTTGAGGAGGCGTGACATAAGCAGCGCAAACGCCAGAACCTTATATACAGGATATGCAAAAAGCACTGCTATTAAGAGTTCGTCCATTGCCTCGCACCTTCGGTCGTTCCGGTCCTTTCGAGTCTCCGTAGCGCCTACGGCAGGCGGACGGGCGGGGGCGCAGGCGGAGCGGCGGTGATGCTCTCACGCTTTTTGAATACCTCGGCCCACTTGACCTTTCCAGTCGCCTGCATCAGGACGAACAACGTCGCAATCGCTCCGATCGTTACCGTCAGGCCGGTCCGCCCCGGCCAGAAGAACGCGTAGGAAAAGCCCACCAGGTACACCAACTGCGCCAGTCCGACAAAGACGACCGCAAACTTCACGCCAGCCACAAGTCGCATGTAACTGACCACCAGGAAGACGCTGACGGCCGAGCATATCCAGAAGGCTACGTGTATGTTTTCGACGACATCCACGAGGTACGCCAGCAGGATGTGGAAGGCAAAAAATCCCGCCGAGATAAACAGGTAATGCATCGGGTGAAGCGGCACCTTCTTCAACACGACAACCGTGAACAAAACGGTAATGAAGAAGAACAAACTCACCGGCGCGAAGAAACTCATCCTGGCGCACGTCGGTCCGGCGTGAGGCCGAGGGGGCATTTCAATACCCATCGCCTGATTGGTTACGAAAGCAGCGTACTGCCACGATGCGGCCATGCCGCCGTCGTCGGGATTGGCCTTTTTCGTCGGGCTTCGAGCGCCCTTGGGATAGTTAATGTCCCGAAAGTTTGTCGTTATCGTCAGCGAGAAATCCTTTAACTCTGTCATTGTCCCGCTGGTGGAGATTACGCCGTCGTCGTATTCCCACGAATGTCCGCTTGAGACCTCCGCCGGCGCGTACAGCCATACATCCTGTCCGTAGGTGGTAAATGCCACCGAAACGACATGTTCCGCATCGCGGGCCATGGGAACGGACAATTTGCCCGTCTGTTTTTGCTCTGCCGGGATGGAAACGGCTTTGCCATCCACTGCGACCCGCAGCCCGTCGTGCGACGTGATGCCGTCGGGAAGGTTAAAGATGAAGAAGCCCTCCGCCCGATCTCCACCGGCTGCGGAAATTGTGTATTCAGCCGAAAACGCCGCGTCAAAGGTGCTGTACCACAGCAGACCCTTGTAGCGATGTTCGTGCCTGATGTCGGCGGTGATTCTGCTGGCGAACGGAGCGATGGAACCGGCGTCCGTTCGCACAGCGCCGGGCTTATCGGCCCAGTAGGGTGAAGTTTGCACCAGCACTTCAGGCCCCCAGAGGCTGGCCATCTCCGTCGAGAGCGAATCGTCCAGCATCTCTGTCCGCGCCCACATCGTCCCGCCCAGGGCCATCCACGCCAGCGAAACCGTTCCGAAAATCAACATAATCGCAAACAATCGCAATGTACTCATTTCGATTCTCCTTCACATAAACGCCTTTATCTGACTTTCTTTACTTTGGGATTTTCTCAAATACGCTGCCTCATCTTGTCCGCACCCTTCGGTCCCCGGCCTTCGTAATGGTCCAGGTTGAAATGCGGACGGGCAGGATGTCCGACAGTCCTGACGACGTCAGAAGCAGCAAGGGAGAACGTGTCGCCGGCAGGCGGTCGTTCCAGTTTCTCGGCGCGGCGATTCCTGTCTGATACCGACCTTCGGCTGAAGCCGCCCAGGATTGACTCCAGCAAAGGCAGCATTCGCGCCACCCGCCCGGAGCGGATAATCCAGTTCCACAACGGCTCGGTCTTCTTCCATCCGCCGACGTAGGCCAGGTGGCGCAGCCGACCGGCGAGAGTGCGTTTTACCGCTGCCGACCGAAGGATCGAACGCCACTGATAGAACTTTCGATAAGATCGCCAGTAGCCTTTCTCCAGCGCCTGCGGCGTCATTCCCGTCGGTTGGAAAACCGCGTGCCGCGTGTCGTACAGATTCCAGTCGTGGTGCAGGATTCGCCCCTGGCTGGAGAGGCGCTCGTAAAGTCTCGTTCCGGGATACGGTGTAAGGACGTGGAAGGTCGCCGTCTCGAT
>DAOVLS010000300.1 GCA_030631125.1 Planctomycetales bacterium | reverse complement strand
TGTCTCGGCGTCGTATCGGCAGGCCGGACCCAGGTTGGCGGGGTCGGAGAGTTTTTCCGGGTCAAGGCGGGTATAGACGAATTTGTTTGTCTGGACGATTTCGCCGTTATCGAGGAAGTGTTCGCCGTAGGCCAGGTGGTATCCGACGTCGTAGCTGGCGATGGGCCTGACAGCCAGTGCGACAGCCAGGATCATCGCCGCGACAACAGCGATAATCGCCGGTACACGCTTCGCCCAGCCGGGCGACGTCCCCGATACCTTCTCCGCAACCGTCATAACGACGGTGATTCTAAATCATCTCGCCGCGTTCCGCACCAATATCTCTTATCATTTTACGACAAGTATCCGCTCCGGACGCCGAAAGGAAATAGCGGGACTACCTGCTATGTGGCGTGCGTATCAGTTACCGTCGTAAGCGGTGAGGATTTCGTCGAGGACGTCGAAGAATGCTTTGGTGATGTTCGGGTCGAAGTGCCGACCGTTTTCGTCGCGAATGATTTCGAGAACCTTTTCGATGGGGTATGCGTCTTTGTAGCATCGCTCTGATATCAGGGCATCGAACACATCGGCGACGCAGACGATCCGCCCCGACAGGGGGATCTCCCCGCCGGCGAGCCGATGCGGGTATCCCGTTCCGTCCCAGCGTTCGTGGTGAGAGACGGCGATGTCGCGGGCCATGCTTATCAGTTCATTCGTTGCGTTACCGAGGATTTCAGCGCCCATAATCGTGTGCGTTTCGACGATCTTTCGCTCCTCACCCGTCAGTGAGCCGGGCTTGAGCAGGATGGAATCAGGAACGCCGATCTTGCCGATGTCGTGCATGGGGCTGGCGTACTGGATCAACTCAACCTGCTCTTCGTCAAGCCCCAAAGCCCGCGCGATCAAAACGCTGATTCGGCTGATGCGTTCGATATGCCTGGCGGTGTTGCTGTCGCGGAATTCGGCCACGACGCTGAGGCGGATGACCGTGTCCAGGTGCGCATGTTTGAGGCGGTCAACCAATAGAGCGTTATGGATGCTGACGGCCGCCAGTGAGGCCAGCGACATGATCGGCCTGTGCCTGGGTTCCGGAAACGGTACGATCGTCCCGTCAGAGTCGATGCGATTAATCAGTTGCAGGACTCCCACAACTTCGCCGTCCGGGCATTTAAGAGGAACGGCCAGGATGCTGCGGGCCTGGTAACCGGTGGCGGCGTCGTAATCACGGTTTATCCGAAAAGGTACACCGGACGGAAGATTGTAGGAATTGGGGATATTTATAATTCGACCAGTCGTGGCGGCAAAACCGGATAGTGAATTATCACCAACTTCGACCGTCTTGCCGAGCAGGCTCTGCGACAGAAGGCCCACATCGACAATGTCGTTCTGGGCGACGACGAATTCGAGGCTTTCGCCGCGACGGATGTAGAGGCTTCCGGCCTGTGCGCCGCTGATCCGGCGGGCCTCGGAAAGAATCATATCCAGCATCTTCTGCCTGTCACTAACGGCTGAAAGGTCAACGCTCAACTGGAGAAGCCTTTCAAGCAACTCCGAATGAGCGGCTGGTTCTAACGCTGTGGCGGAAATAAGATCGCTCATAACCTCGCTTACCTGCACAGGCCCGACCCTGGTCCTCATATACCCATCGGAAATATACGATTCATTATTGAGTTGCGAGGTAAAAAAGAAATAAGTCCAAGAATTACACGAATAGTTCTACAGGCTTCCGCCCGTGTCTAAAAAAGACGCCCCTGACGGAACTGACCGTTGCAGACGACTGGAGTATTGTTTGTCTTTTATTAAATTTTTCGTGTAATTCGTGTAATTCGTGGACTATTTTTATCCCTCGCAATGTTTGGATTTCTGAATATCTGGAAGCCGGTCGGGCCTGGCAGTTATGACATGATCCGCCGTGTCCTGCGGTGCATGGGGCGCAAGGTAAAAATCGGCCATGCCGGAACGCTCGACCCGCTGGCCGAAGGCGTCCTCGTGCTCTGCCTCGGCCAGGCCACCCGACTGGTCGATCTCGTTCAGTCTTACCCGAAACGATACGTTACGCTGGCCCGCCTGGGCGCGACCAGCACCACCGACGACGCCGAAGGCGAGATTACCATCGACGACATATCCTCCCCGCCGCCGGCTGAACGGGTCGAAAAGGTCGTCCGGGCGTTTATCGGAACGATTCAGCAGATTCCCCCTGCATACTCTGCTGTGAAGGTCGGCGGAAAGCGCGCTTACAAAATCGCACGCGAAGGAAAAAAACCCGACCTGGCGCCCAAAGAAGTTACTATCCACTCGCTGGAAATTGTCGAGTATGAATATCCCCATCTCCGCCTGGCGGTCAATTGCGGCAGCGGGACCTACATCCGCTCGCTCGTACGCGACATCGGAGCCGAACTCGGCATCGGCGGATATTGCGAAAAAATCATCCGCGAAGCAGTCGGACCTTTCAAAGACAAAGGTTCGGTAAAAATAGATGATATTAATGCCGACAACATCGAGCAGTTTCTTATCCCGCCCGTCGAGGTCGTCCCCCCTGCCGCCAGGATAACCATTACCGACGCCCAGGCCCGCGAATTAGCGCATGGCAGGGTAATTGACTTCGCCGGAAAGCCCGACAGCAGCGAAAAACTGCTCGGTGCGGTCAATTCCAGTGGTGATTTAATCGGGTTGCTGAGGCCTGAACCCGCCGGTGGAAAACTCCGCCCGATAAAGGTTTTTATCAGTCCGTAAGTCCGTGAAACCGCAAATAATCCAGCTTCACAGGGCGATGTGCAACTGGTTGAGGAAGCCTTTGAGAACCTTGGTGGGTATCCCGTCGAGCGCGGGTTCGATTGCCTTGCCGGAGATAAAATCACTCACAGCCGTTTCCGCCGACTGCGGATACCTCTGCAATCTCGCCAGGTGGTCCTGCGCCTGCTCAAGTTTGCTGTTGGACAGGTCCAGGCAGTAATTGACCACGAGGTGATAGAGGTCTTCGGCGTTAACCTCGTCGCGATACTCCAGCGGTACAGCCGATGCCTTGGCGTCATCCAGTTCGGCGATAAGCCCCCTTTCCTGGTCGTGAAGGGCCTGCATTTCCTCCTGGCTGTGTTTCTCTTCTTCAGCATCCTCGGGCGCAAAGCCAATCAAGTCATCATCCGAAACGGTCGCGGGAATATAATTGGACTGCTTGCAGTAAGGGCACTTGCCCCGCTGGCCTCCTGCAGAATCAGGAGCCTCGATCTTCTTTCCGCAGTGTTCACACCTTAATGTGATCGTCATGTCTATTCCCCTATCGCTTTAATTACCAGACGTTTGGGCCTCTGACCGTCGAACTCGGCGTAGAATATCTGCTGCCACGGACCGAGGTCCAGCCCGCCTTCGGTTATCGGAACAATCACCTCGTGATGAACCAGGAGATTTTTCAGATGCGAATCGCCGTTGGTCTCGCCGGTGCGATGATGGCGATAATCCTTCCGAAACGGCGCAAGGCCCTCAAGCCAATCGTCGATGTCGGCCAGCAGTCCGCTCTCGGCGTCGTTGACGAAGACGCCGGCAGTGATGTGCATGGCCGAGACGAGCACCATACCCTCGGCGATGCCGGACCCGGCCACCACGTCGGCGACACGGTCGGTAATGTTAATGTATTCGCGATGCTTCTTAGTCTCAAAGGTGAGGTACTCTGTTTTCGATTTCATCGCCTGACCCTTTCGCCCGGACTCTTCAGGTTCTATCATAACGGCGTGAAGAAGCCGATGCGAAATCTTTCCGAAACAATCAGCACTCGCCTGCTGGGGCGTGTCCGTCAGCCGGCACAGTATGTGAGTCTGGAGACGAACGCTCGACGCCCGGACGTCGATGCCGCCGAAGTAACCGTCGCGATGACCTATCCGGACGCTTACACCGTCGGCATCGGTCACCTCGGCGGCCAGGTGCTTTACAACGTCGCTAACAACCTCTCCGGCGTCGCCTGCGACCGAACCTATTGCCCCATGCCGGACGCCGAGGACGTAATGTGGGCTGAAAAAATACCGCTCTTCGGATGGGAAAGCCGACGGGCATTGTCCGACTTCGACATCATCGGCTTCTCACTGGCCCACGAAGGCTGCGTAACGAACGTGCTGACCATGCTGGACCTTGCGGGCATTCCGCTTCGCTCATCAGGCCGCAGCGACGACGACCCGCTGGTCATCGCCGGCGACTCAATGGCCGACGCGCCCGAGCCGATGGCGCCGTTCATCGACCTGTTCT
>DAOVLS010000224.1 GCA_030631125.1 Planctomycetales bacterium | reverse complement strand
GTACTCGTTGTGCCCGCGGCTCCTGGCCAGGACTTCGGCGGTTTCCGCGGCGACATTTGTCTTGAGCGTAACGCCGAAAGTCCGGGTCGTCCAAATGTTGTAAGCGGTGAACGACCGCAACGGCGAACCGTCCGGCAGGTCGTCTCCGGTAAGGTCCACGCCCCGCCAAAGCGGGTCGTTCGGATCAACGGCGGTAACGATTTCCTGGTGGCCCGAAACGCGGAATGTCCAGGCCGTTCGTTCCGGGATTTTAGCGAGGTCCAGCCCAAGCACGTCGGACAGACCGAGGGAAGGTAAATCTTTTTTAGTTCTCTGCCCGCCGCGCTCATCGAGCGTGCTGTTGTCGAAGAAACTCAGTAGTCCCATCCCGTCGCGGACGGCCTCGGTAATGACGGACAGTTCCGGCTCGCTCATCCGGGCGGTCCCCGGCGGGATGACGAACACCGCCGGGTCGACCAGGTCGGCGAACCCGTCAAGGACTTCTGTGTATTCGTATCCCATGAAACGGGCGAACTCGGCGAACCAGTCAGCCGTCGCCGAGTTGCGATTCCGCCCACTGCGCCAGATTGCTATTGTGTTTTTCATCTTTCGTTTCCTTTTTTCCCAAAAGGTGGGATTGGCTCTAATTTAAACCAGAAACTGAAAATCTCCGCGCGCTTCATTCGGAATCGCAGGCGTATCGCATCAGGCCAGGTCCGGCAATCTGACGAATGCCACTGAAGACGATGCGCGGTGCAATCTTCCCTGAGCGGCACACAATCATTTATGGCTGAGCCTGGCAAGGCCTTGCCGTCCGGGTCGGTTACTTCGCAGGTAAGGAATCCACCCGACCCGACAGAGGCATTGACCCATAATTTCGACCGCGGTTCACCGGTGAGTATTTTTGTGAGTATCTCCACTTCCTCGTCGCCGCCGCTGGCCAGGCCGACGAATCCGTCGCGGCGAAGCGTTGCTGCCCCGATGCCGGCGGTATAATTCTCGCCGCCCTCGCCGTGATTGCAATGGGTGCCGGTGTAGGCCATAAGGAGCCGGTCGTCCGGCAGAGTAACTATCCCCTGTGTGCACCAGACCATGCCTGAATCCCAACTTCCCGCAGGGCCTCGCGGCAGCAAAAGTGGCCGACCGGGAACACGATGCCACGCCCAGCCGTTCCGGCTGAACGCCAGTTCCATCTCTATCCGCCCCCGCATCTTGCTCTGTTTGAGGTCTTGCTCTTCGGTGGTGTATCTCATCAGGAAGCCCAGCCACCACCCCTCGTACAGTATCACCGGCATGCCGTAGAACTGGACCTGCGGCCCGTCTTCAGCGTCCGGCTCCAGGATCAACTGCGGTTGCGAATACGGTCCCTCAAACTGCTCGGCGATGATGCGGGCGATTCGCCGGTCGATGAATCCAGGCCGGCAGAAGATCACCCACGAACCGTCAACCGGGTTACGAACCAGATTGTTCGAGGTGTCGGACCTGATGGGCGATATGGGGCCGACAGGCACGGTTGCAAACTTTCGACCGTCCTGTGAGCAGGCAGCCTGAATCATGCAATCGTAGGGCGTCTCGCCCTCGACGGTGAAGATCATCTTCATCCGCCGCCTGACATCTGTATCGGTCCCGTCCCAGACTACGGAAGTAGCCGCAATCATGTGGTCGGGAAACTGATAGACGATGTTATTGTTCGTATCGCCTTCAAACTCGAAGTTACCCAGTCGCGGGCGCTCGAAATGCAGCCCGTCGGCCGAAGTAGCCAGGCACACGTGCGAGGGGTCGCCCAATTTTCGGCCGAAGGCTGTGTAATAGAGCCGGCAGCCTCTGCCCGAAAGGTCGTCGAGAAGCGAGCCTCCGTAGGCGTAGATGACCCGGCCTTCCCAGGGTTCCCGTGGCTGGAGAATCGGTTCGGGTTGCTTCTGGAGCGAATGCCAGCGCCGCCGGGCGCCGCCGAGGCTTTCTATCTCCCAGTCGGTGAAAAAAAGATGACGGGTTGGACTGCCCATGCTGTAATAACCTTGTCGCGAAGTCATATCAGGGCTTTATTTCCCTTATTCTGGATTCGGTTTGCTGGCGTACTATAACATGTGTACGTGCCGGTAGGTCGTTATAGACGATAAGGTCAGGCCCGGCGACGCTTCGTGGATTCAGTTTCCTGCCGGGCATCAAATTAACACCGGGACCGAGCGACGCGCCATATCCGACCATGGGCGCGACGCTGATCAGTCCTGATTCGACCAACTCGCCGTCTATCTTCACCTTGACCGTCTGCCCATCGTGTCGGCTGCTGGTCGAGCAGCAGTTGGCCGACGAATTGCCGCCGTGGTCCCAGACGCCCACGATGTGGCACTCGTGCGAAAAGCCTACCCGCCCCAGGCCCATGGCCTTGTAAGAAGTGTTGAAGCCGATGGTGGACCCGTCGTCGGCCGTACCGCCGTTGACGAAGCAGCCTGGCCCCAGACGGCAGTCGTGCCCGAGGAAACCGTTCTGCACGTACGACCCGGCCAGAACCTTCGTGCCCGCGCCGATCCAGGAGTCGCGAATCAAACAGCCGGTCTCAATTATCACGTCATCCTCAATGACGTTTCGCCCCTCCAGAACGGTGGTAGGATGAATGGTCGCTTTTTCCGATATAAACTCGCCGCGCTCATCGAATCGCCACTGGATCGCCTGGGCGTTGGCGGCGTGCATCTGCCAGGGGTAATCCATGTCGGCCAATTCCCAGTTACCGGAAATCAGATTTACTTTCTCGCGTCCTGCCAGATGGTTGAAGAAAGGTCCCCATTCCTTATCCGGCGCAGCAGCGTCGGCCACTGCCGGTTCGATAACCGCCAGGCCGGCGAGGATATTTTCGCAATGAAACTGTTTATCGCCCCGGACTTCCGTTACGCCGACAAGTCGGCCCGTCTCGTCCGCCTCGCCCCGCCAACCATAGAGCGGAAGATCCGTTACGCCGGCTGCGACGGATGCGACGGCCTCGCCGTGGCGGGTAATAACGTCTGCGATTACCTCCGGCGGGAAAAAACTGTCTCCGCAGACAAGCAGGGTGGTTTCGCTGATAAACTCCCTCGCTGCGGCGACGGCGCCGAACGGGCCTGTCGGGTCCGTCTGCTCGAAGAATCTTATTCCCCGCTCTTCGCTCAGGACCTCGCGGACCATTTCGCCCTTGTAACCGACAACAACCGCAATATCCTCGATACCCGCCTGGCGAATGAAATCCACCAGGTAAAGTATCAACGGGCGGTTGGCCAGTGGCAGAACCGGCTTGGGCCGGACCTGTGTAAATGGGTCAAGCCGACGACCCTCGCCGGCGGCAAGTAGTAACGCTTTCATCGTTTCGGACCTTTGTGTTCTACAGGTTCTTCGCGATTGCCTCGGTTGCGTCCCGGATGAGACCGGCCATGTTACCTCCGAGGATCTTCTCCTTGTCGGGCAGGGGTATTCTCGCGTACCCTGCCCATCCCAACTGCGAGCGCGGGTCGCGGAACGCCCAGTCCGAACCGAAGAGAACGCGCCCAGCGCCGATTTGCTCGACGAGGTATTCGATCATACCGTAAGGCCTGGGAGTATAAGTTATCTCCAGATAGACGTTCGGATGCTTCTTGGCCAGTTCGATGGACATATCGGCTCTTTCGTAACTGCCGCCGGAATGGGCAAGCATTATCCGGGCCTGGGGGTATTTCTTGCAGACGTTGTCCAGTTTCTCGTACCCGCCGTCCGGCACGTCGATAAGGACGGGGGACTTGAACCTTTCGGAATATCGCCACACCGGGTCGTATCCGGGACCGTCCGGCGGGTAACTACCGTGGTTGGAGGCGTGGATCTTGATTCCCTTGAACCCCAGTTCGCCGAAGCACCGCGCCAGTTCCGGTTCAACGTCGTCGGGATAACGGGGATTGACCACGGCATGTCCGACGAAGCGGTCCGGGAAATCTCTGATACCTTCGGCTATGAGGTCGTTTCCGAATCGGCAGTTGCACCCGATGCTCGCCATGTGGCTTACGCAGAGCACGTCGATGCCCAACTTATCGGCCAGACCTATCATCTCGGCAGGGTCGTGGGGAAGGATGGCGAACTTTCCCATCCCCATGTGGCAGTGAGAGTCGATCACCACCGGGCGGTCGAGAGGCTCGCCCTGCCGGAGCGAAGCCATCACGTCGTCGCAGGGCTTGCCTTCGCGCACGACCGCGGGCGAGTCAAGGCCAAGCAGTCGGCGGAGATTACCACCGGCGATCTTCTGCTTTTCTTCATCGCTGATGTCGGCGTGAGTTACCATTGTAATGGCCGCTCCCGGCGAGGCGTAAGGCAGATGGGTTCCGAACAGAAATCGCTCTGCCCCGAACTTCTCGCAGATATCCTCGATCCCCTGATACGCCTGATACTGGCTGATCTCAAGGTGCAGGTTCGGTAAATCTCTCAGGAGAGGATACATCGCGCGGTTGCTCCGCCAGTCCGCTTTGGTGAGCACGACGGGAAGACCGGGATGCTTTTCGCAGACCTCCGCCAGGTTCTGACCCACCTGATCCTTGTCAATGAACAGGGGTATATTATTGTCTTCCAGCGCGCCCAGCAGCGGTCCATAGGTCCGCTCATCGAGAATGGAGCCGTAACCTTGCGGAAACAATCGCGCCGCCCGCACACCCCTGCGCTTCATCTGGCTGATGAGTTCGTCAGGCCCCGGCATATCAGAATTGATGTCGGGCAGGAGGACCCACATAGGATACAGACCTTCTTTACCGGCGATCTCCTCCATCAGAACCTCGTTACCGGCGACGGGATGATATTCCTTCGCCAGCGAGTGATACACCAGCGCCTCGCCGATGCCGACGAATTCCATCTCAGCTATCAGGTCCTCGACTGAGTGAAACGCCCCAGGCTGCGGGACGGTTACGGTTCCGATCATGCAATTGCTGTCGAAGAAATTCAGTGATGACATTTCAGACTCCTCTTTCCTGATTGAACTGGGTTGCGATTTCACTGGGCTTGGCCCAGACGATCCGGTCACCGTAAATGTTCATTAACCTGTCGATCATCTCGACAAAAGTCTTCCATCCAAGTCCGGTCTGC
>DAOVLS010000053.1 GCA_030631125.1 Planctomycetales bacterium | reverse complement strand
GTTCGACCTGCTGCTCAGTTTCAAAGGCGGGGACGGCCGCCCAGCCATTTTCACTCCGATATACCTCATAGCCAATCCGGACTTTGAAGCCATCGCCGAAAACGGATTCACCGAGTACGTGGACATCGCTATTGACGAAGGCTTTCCCGAACCTTGGCGGCCGGGGGACATCATCGGCAAGGCGAAGGAGGGGATCGAGCTTGGGGTGTGGTATCCCCAGACGCACGGCCGGGCGCACCATTACTCTCCGGGGAAATGGGTAAGGACGCTACGGGAGAAATGGGACGGGGCGATAGTGGCCGCTTTTGAGTTTCGGATCATAGGCTTTCCCCTGCCGTCTTCGGATCGCCACAAGGTTCTGGGACTTGAGTTTGATGAGTTGCGTCCCGATCAACTCGATAGATGGTTTGGAACAGGTCTGGACTATTTTCGCCAAGCCTTCGGGTACGACTCGCCGTGTGCCCCGATCACCGATGGAAGACCGGAGGATGTGGAGAAGCTGGAGCATATGCTTTCGAGGCATCACATAAGGTTTTGCTCGCATAGCCATATAAAGTTTGTAGGGCCCGATTGGGTCAGGAAACCCCTTAACGCTTTTCCTATGGGCGAGACCGTCCCCGAACTTGATCTCACCTACTTGGGCTGGGCCGGTGCTTTGGATCCTCTGGGGCAAGCTGACGGAGAAGGGGTCAAAGGGTTCACCTATGCGTACGATTGTATTCTGAAGAGTTGGGCGCAGGATTTCCCAGCCATCATCGGAGGACACCGCACTAACTACGTCAGCCTGAATCCGCAGCAGCGGAAACATGGCTTTGAGCAACTTGAACGGCTGCTTGCCACGCTTGAGCGGGAGCATCCCGATGCAGTGTACCTGGCCAGTTGCGAGGTCGGTCAGTTATACAGGACGGGAACGTCGGTGCTCCGGTTTGGAGATCAGGTTGTGTGTCGAAATTACTCGCAGCGAAGCCGTGAATTTGTTGTGGCCCTGCCTGATGACAGGAAGCCCGGTACTTTGCGAAACCTGCGGACCGACGTTGAAATTCCGGTGCGGCTTACTGAAAAGGCCGCGACCTTCGAGGCGGGCGACGGGGACTATGTGCTTGAATTGCGACGAAGTTGAAACGTAACGAAAGGAAACAGGCAAATGAGTACGTTAACCGCGGGTGTGGCCAGGGCGAATATCACGCCGCCGGTCGGGAGCAACACGTGGGGCAAGCCGGCTGACGGTATCGCCGGCGAACTGTTCGCCAAGGCGCTGGTCCTTGACGACGGCCGGACAAAGGCTGCCCTGGTAACGATGGACCTCATCCAACTGAGGGGGAAGATCACGACCGATGTACGACGGCGGGTCGAGGAGATGACCGGTATTCCGGGACGATGCGTAATGCTCGCCGCCTCGCATACACACTGCACTCCCGACACCTCGCAATATCACCCTGGACGCAATGTGGAAAGGATACCCGACCCCGCTTATCTGGACCAGTTGACAGCCAAGATAGCCGGTGCGGTGGCCGAGGCCGACTCGCGCCTGACCGAGGTAAGGATCGGCGTGGGCCACGGCCATGCCCCCTTCAACATTAACCGCTGGGTTCCCACCCCCGACGGACCCACCGGCGCAAGGTGGGCGCCCAATCCCGACGGGCCTACCGACGAGACACTCTCGGTCCTGCGATTGGACCGTCCGGACGGGACGCCGCTGGCTGTGGTGGTCAATTACGCCGCTCACGCCAGCGTGATGGGTTGGGGCAAGTATTTCTGTGCCGATTATCCGGGTTTCCTTCAGGAGGCGCTGGAGAAAGTCTATGGCGGCGAGATGACAGCGATGTTTGTTAACGGCGCATCCGGCGATTTGAAGATCAAATTGCTTGAGAAGGCCGATGACGGTTCGGACAAGTTCGCCTATGGCGGCGTCGAGGATGCCCGGCGATGGGGCAGGATTGTGGCCGGTGTAGCCTTGTCAGTTATGGAGCAAATAGAAACGACCGAGCAAGATGTACGGATCGGCGTTTCTTCCAGTGAGGTCGCACTTCCTATATGTCCCTTGCCGTCGGCTGATGAGGTCGCCGGGCAGTTGGAGGCGGGGCGGGCAACGGGCGAGAACACCGAGTGGGAAGAGTGGGTGCTTCCATTATTGCGCGACGGAACAGCCCCGACGACTGTCGCCGGCGAGGTCCAGTTGCTGCGTCTGGGTGATGAGATTGCCCTGGTGGCGGTTCCGGGCGAGTTGTACGTTGATATAGGCCTGCGGATGAAGAGGGAACTGCCCTTCAAGCACCTGTTCATCGCGGGTTACGCCAATCATTACCTGGGGTATCTGCCCTCGGCTGCAAGTTGCCGCCAGGACGGCGTCCGCCCGCGTGAGGGATGCCACAGAATATTCCTGTATCCCGCCCGTTTTTCCGAAGGCGTCGAACCGGCGATAGTGTCGGCTGCGAAGGAACTGGTTGAGGCGGAATAACAGCACCGGCGGCGCGGTTTTTTAACCTGCACCGGCGACAAAATTTGTCTCGCGAACCGTGAAAAAGGGAGATTCGGCATACGCATTTCATGGATGCGCCAATGTGCCTGAGGTGGAGCACTACGCAATCGTCAGACTTCAGAAGGCCTGATCGATAATGAACAACAAAGAGTGCTGAAAACCAGTAAATACAGGAAAGGACAATCAGATGCGACACTACACTGCGTTGACGTCGTGTTTAGCAGTGGTCTGCCTGATGCTTTTTGACGGTGTCGCCGCAGCCGAGATACCGAAGCGCGTGGTCCTGCCGGACAAAGTGGCGATTCCGGCCATTACGGGCCCCGACGGCGTTACCCGGACATGGACGGCAATCGAGAGCAAGTTCAAGGCCGGCGACCCGTTCATCCGTGAATGGGTCAGCCTGACAATGAAGAGGGTCAAGGTGTGGACCGATCGTCCGGACAGTTACTACCTGGGCCTGTTCCGGCCTGAGTCGCCCTTCGGACGCGACACCATCTGCTGCCCCTTTCACCCGCAGATGACCGGGTGGATGCCTTTTGATTGGGACCCGGACCATCCCTGGCGGCTGACGTGCCCGCTGTGCAAAAAGGAAGGTCGAAAACCAGACTATTATCCCAACAAATTGTATCCCGACGACGGGAAAGGCTGCCGGCCTACCGACGAGGTCTGGCGTAAGACGCACACGCCGGAATGGTCCGCCAAGTACAACATCCCCTGGGAAAAATGGGATGGGCACACTTATGGGAACGTTGACGGTTTCGCCTATCACTTCCTGGGGTTCGCCCAGTTTCGCATCTTCTTTGAAATCAATTGGCGCCGCGATATCCTCGGTAATCTGTGCAGAGGATACGCCTTCGGGACCAGGTTTTACCCCGCCGGAAGCGCCGAACGCAAACTGGCCGGCGCGTGCGCCCACAAGGCCAAGTTAATCATGGTAACGATGGCGCGGACCATCATGGGTGATCCGTACCTGCGGGAGGTGCTCCAGGCCGACCCTCAGCAATATCGCAACGCGATCCGGGCGCTGGCGGTCGGGGCCGACGGAAAGGCCTTGCCCTACAAGGAATATCCCGGCTACGAACGGCGGGACGTCATCAGCGATCATTCAGTCAACGATCCGAAGCACCCTCTGGAGACCGTCCGTTCCTACTGGAAGCCACAGTTCACGATCTTCCCGGACCGCCCATTAACCGGTTGGGCCCGCGAGTGGCTGAAGTCCTACGCGATGATCCAGGACAGTTTCACCCCCGCCGAGCGAAAGGCCGAACTGACCGACCTTATCGAGCGTCTGCTGGTTTCCAAGGCCGGCGACGCCGAACGACTCAAAAAGACCGGACGCCCGTTCAGACGAGGCATAATTGAGTACAGCATGCAACCCTACGACCTGACCATGAGGTCCAATAACCTCGCAGGCTCAATCGCATGGAGCAATCTGAACCTGGGCTTCATGCTTAAGGACCAACATATCGTTCGCAACGTCGCCGACGACATCTGGTATTTCCTGCGGAACTACTTTAACGGCGACGGTCTGGGCTTCCAGGTTACACCCTTCTATTCGCGGGTCGCCCTAAGCGGTCTGAACCTGCCTCTGGGGGTGCTGAACGGGATGAGCGAAGGGTTCGGCCCCGGCGATGCGTTCTGGGACCCGAAGACGAAATCGCTGAATGCCTACATGGACCCGGTCATGGCGGCGAACGCCTACGGCCTGCTACTGAGCGCGCTACCAGACGGACGGTGCGCGCCCTGGACCGACTCGCAGATCGTGGCCCGGCCGGATATGGGCCTGATTGAGAAGGTCGCCAACGCGACCGGCGGCGTACCGGAAAGATTCCGCCCCTGGCTGGACATCTCAAGGGACGACCAGGGCAAGTTTCACATCACCCTCAAGAAGCAAGCCGTCCTGCCCAGTTACGTCCTTGGCATAAGCGGTCTGGCCGTGATGCGGACGGGAACGGGACCCGACCAGACATTCGTCTCGGTGGATTGGAGCAGGCTGGGGACCGGGCATTGCCACAAAGGCTCGTTCAATCTGCTGCTGTACGGGGCCGGGCACGAGATGCTCTTCGAACAGGGCTACCTCAACAACGTTACCCTCGCCCAGGCGTGGATGGGCAGCGCCGAGGCGCACAACACCGCGCTGGTGCGGTCGGACAACGGCAGCGCCGCGAAGTGCATAAGGCAGCGGGGGTCTCTGCGGTTCTTCGCCGATACGCCGCAGGTCAAGGCCGCCGAGGTAGCCGAGAAAGGTGTGATGTACCAGCGCACGGTGGTGCTCATGACGGCAGAAAGCCCCTACGTGGTGGACATCTTCCGCCTCCAGGGCGGCTCGCTGCACGATTACTACGTTCACAGCCTCGGCGATACGTTCGCACTCTCCGGCGCGACACTCAAGCCGGAGGTGGACCCGAAGAAGTCGTTGTATGACATCAGCGGCTTCAAGTATCGCACCAGCACCGGCGCTAAGGTTATCACCGGCATCAGCCGGGCAGGGACTGACGGAACCTTCACGCTCACCTGGCGCGACATGAAAGATTGGCGGACCGTCCCGCCGGAGATAGACGCCGACGCCGTTACGCGGGTGCGTGTCCTGGCGATGCCGGGAACCGAGATACTTGTCGGCAAGACCTTCGGACAGCGTTACAGGGACGGGCGCGACGTTGCCGCGCGCGTTACGGTCGCGTGCATCCGCCGCAAGGCCGAGGCGTTCGGCGACATGCCCGACGCCTTCGTGGCCGTCATCGACGCGGTTCGCGGCAAGGCCGACAAGATCAAGCAGGTCCGGCAACTGAAGGTACTCTCCGGTGACAAGGCCGGCGTGGGCGTCAAGATTGTCCGCCCGGGCGGCGTTGACTACGTCCTGAGCACCACACGCGATGACGTGGCGACAACCTTCGCCGACTCCGACAGTAAGGAAAAGATAACGCTGACGGGCAGATTGGGCGTGGTCCAAGCCGACACCGGCAAGCCCGCCTCGCTGCTGCTGGTGCAGGGCAAACACCTGGTCTTCGGCAAAAGGAGCGTTGACGCCGCCGCGACGACCCTCAAGGGACGGCTGGTCGGCTTTAACAATCGCACCATCGTGCTGACCGTCGAATCAGATGCGGCGATTCCGACCGGGACGGAATTGGCGGGCAGGGTGATGATCGTCCGCCACAATCGCAAGGCCACCGCATTTACCATCCGCAGGATCGACAGGATCGCCCCAGGTCGGTACGACATCGCACTGGCCAATACTGTGAACCTGGCAGAGTGGACGGCGCGGGTCAAGTCGGTGAAGGACAATTCCATAGCCTTAGAGCCGGCCACCGGCAGGTTGCAGAAAAGGGGCTTGTTCCTCTACCGGACCGACGCTGCGGGGCAGGCGATTTTACTGGGGCCATTCGTCAGCAAGTACAGAACGGTACTTGATGAGCACGGCACGATGATGGCCCGTTACGTCACCGCCACGCTTGCGAAAACCGAAGGCCTGAAACCGGCCTCACGCGTGTTGATCAGCACCCTGCATGTTGGGAAGGACACTGTCTCAATCCCGGTAATCAGCCGGCTTGGCGGAACGACCCGAACCGACGAGGGAAGCAGACAGGACAAGTGATACCCGGCGCATAAAATTGATGCGCCGGTGGGAGATAAACGAGCCGCGACTGTAAAGGAGCGGTCAGGCCGATGCGAAAGTCCTGGCGACCATCATTATAGAGGAACTGATGTTACGACGTTAAGAGCCTATCCTTTGACCGCGCCGAGTTGGATTCCCTTGATGAGATATTTCTGTAGCACAACGAACAGGATAATCAACGGCACTACGCTCATTACGACAGCGGCCATCATCAGTTGCGTTTGAGAGCCCATTGAACTGTCGAAATACAGCAACCCCACCGGAAGGGTGTACTTAGCCTGGGTTTTGATCAGTATCAGAGGCCAGAAGAAACTACGGTAAGAACCCATGAAGGTGAAGATGACCAGCACGATTAATCCAGGTCTTGCCAGTGGCATGATAACTTCCCAGAACACCTGCCACTTGCTGGCGCCGTCGATCTCGGCCGCTTCGTCCAGACTGCGAGGGATCGTCAACATGAACTGGCGAAGCAGGAACGTCCCGAAGGTGCTGAACGCACCCGGTATGATCAGTCCCGCGTAAGAATCCACCCATCCAAGTTTCATCATAATTTGATAATTGGGAATCATCAGCACCAATCCCGGTATCATCATCGTGGCAAGATACATCAGGAAGACCTTGTCGCGTCCCCGCCACCGCAGCCGGCTGAAGGCGAAGGCCGCCATGGTGCTTGTAAGGCATTGCAGCAGCGTTACCCACCCTGCGATGAACAGGCTGTTGAAGTAGTAACGCACGAATGCCGACTTGGTGAAATACTGCCACCACTTCCAATGCCCCGCCTTCACGCCTTTCAAAGCGCCGTAACGGAGTTCCTTGAAGACGTTGGGGTAATTCTCCGTCTGAAATACACGATGTTCGGACTTGACGATCAGCGGACCGTAGGCGCTTTGAAGAAGAAGTCGATTCATACGGGCTCGTTCGTCAACCTCCATCCGGGCCTGCTTTTTGATCTCGATGAGCTTGACGACATCAGGTTCCAATTCCAGATGCGCAAACCTCGACGGTTCGTAGAAATCCACAGCCGGGATGACCGCCCCGTTAAGGTCCGTGATTACGGCGTCCAGAAGTTTTTCCGAAGGCGGTTGAGTAAGGTCGGCCTTATCGAGCGCCTCACGCGTCTTGTCGGAGAATTTGGACCGGATATATACCGAGACAGAATCAGACGGATTTTTCCATTTGGAAAGCAAAGTCGCCGAATCGGTAAAGTCTTCCACCACGACCTCATTCCGATAGCCCGGTACCCAGTCTTTGGCCTGTACATCCTTTCCTTGCTTGAAACTGGTCAGGACCATCCAGAGGAAAGGCAGGCCCATCGAAAAGCCCAGTATCAGCAGAAACGAATGGCTCGTCAGCATTGTCAGCATCGGCCCGAGCCATTTTCGATGATATTCGGTCTTAGTCACTGACGTACCTGCTCCCAAATCTGTAATTGAAGACCGTTACGGCAAAGATCAGGACGAACATCGCCCATGCCACCGCCGAGGCGTATCCGTGCCGACCGGTCTCGAAGCCCTCGTTGAATATGTAGTAACTCAGCGTCGTGGTCGCTCCCTCCGGACCGCCTTCGGTCATTGTCCGTGCCTGCTGGAACCCGCCCTGCAAGCCTCCGATAACCGACATGATACTGATGAAAAACGTTGTCGGCGCTAACTGTGGCCAGGTAACGTGCCAAAACCGCTGCCAGGAACCGGCGCCGTCGATGTCGGCGGCCTCGTAGAGGTCCACCGGAATGTTGCTGATTCCGGCGATGTAGAGCAGCATGTTGTTAGAACCGATGGCGGTCCAGACACCCATGAGTATGATCGCCGGCATGGCCCAGTGGGCGCTTCCGAGCCAGTCCGGTGGCGAAAGTCCGTCGGCAGCGGTCGTCGGAAGGGACTTGGCCACTGCCCCAAGCCCGTACAGGATCAGCCCGCCGACTCCCAGAACAACCAGGGTAATAAATCCCGCGCCGAAACCGAATTCCTTGCTGATCCAGTTCCGCACCGTCAGGATGCCAAACCAGAGCACGCCTATTCCCGCGATCGCCCACAGGCAGTAACCGATTCCTCCCCACAATACGGGGGACGTGGTGTTGACCAGGTGCGCCAGTGAATCCAGTATCGGCGTCAGGGCGCGATTAATCGGCCCATGCACGGGGTTGTACATCTGCTTCCAGAGTATGAACATCGCCACACCGGCGCAGAAACTGGGCAAATAGAACAATGTCCTATAGACCACGGCGCCGGTAGTGAAGCCCAGTATCAGGATACCGCCTGCCATCAGGCAGAGGATCAGCGCGACCAAACCGTAGCCGCTGCCCCACAACCACAACCCCATCGCGCCGAAACCGAAGAGGCTGCACAACGCCAGTGTCCAGCGGATTTCCTTCCGCTTGCTTCGAAGCTGGCGTGTCAGCAGCACAGCCAGGAACAGCGAACCGGCAATGCTGATTGGCATCCCCGCCATCAGGAACAGCGTGTTACGGAAGTACTTCCAAAAATCGGGGTGCGTGAAGAGGTCATAGAAGTTCTGAAACCAGACCCACTTGATCGGGTCGGCCCGCCTGGGGTGATGAAGCGAGATGTCCAGGTTGGTAAAGGCCATTATGATAGAAAAGACCACGGGGAAGGCTACAAACACGAGAAAGCCGGTGAAGTTAGGACCGAGGAACAGGCATGCCGCCAACCAGTCGCTACGGCGCTTGAGTTGCTTCATTTTCCCGCCCTCCGGAAATACCGAAGCATCGGGTCGGAAATCCACTCCATCGGCACCGGTTTGCCTTCTTTCTTTAGTTGGTCGATTTTTTTCTGGAGTTCGCAGGCCTTCTGGTATCTCGGCTTGAGTTTGTCGTCTCGCCCGACGGCGAGGCGCATCTCACGGTTAATCTCGTCGGTCATTATTCGCAGTGTCTGCTCCATCGGTCGCGATTGGCTGTCAAGCCCCTGTGTGCGGCGTCGGAGTATCCGCATGACCGTATTTGAATTGATAAACGGGCTGCACTCCCACCCCGCGCCGTATTCCTTCACTGCGCGGGAGAATTTTTCGTGAGCGCCGTGTTCGTTGGGATACTCCGCGGGTGTGAGAAACGCCGGTGTCGTGGTCGCTGAGGGGCTCGGAGGCAGGCCGTCGGCGTCCTTGACGATAATCTGGTTGTACTCCTTGTCGGCCAGGTACTGGAGGAACCGCGCCGCCAGGCGTGGATTCTTCCCGTACGCGTTAATCCCGGCAGAGCGGGCACCGACAATCGACACCGGAATTACCTTGTAGGGGAGCAATGCCACGTCGGGCTTGAAGTTCTTGAATTCCCGGAGTCGAATCAGTCCGAATCGCCCGATGGCCATCCCCACAGCCCACTCGTTTCCTATCCACTGTGGGTTCCCGCCCCCGTAACCGGCGGCAGCCGACCTTGACTTTACCGTGGTGGCAGTGGGAATCACCTTGTGCTTGAACATCAGGTCGTAATAAAACCGCGTCGCTTCGAGCACCTGGGGCGAATCGAGCACGCAACGGGTCATCGTCTCGTTGAATATGCTCCCCCCATTGTTGAACCACAGGTACGATGCTCCGAACGGCATCATCGCGTAGCGCGTTACCCGCCCGTTGGAATCGACCTTCCGAACTTTCAGGCACCACTGGAGAAACTCATCCCACGTCCAGTCGTACTTCGGAAGGGGCAGGTTCTCACGCTCCAGTAGCGCGCGGTTGACGATAATCGTAGAACCCCCGACGTTGCAGGGAAACGTGTACTGCCTGCCATCGACGGAAATCGAATCCCACACCGACGCATAAGTCTTGTCCGGGCCGAAACCGTACTCTTTGGCCAGGTCGGTTACGTCAAGCAGCACACCGGCTACGACATATTCATGCAACCTGTGCGCGCCATAGACGTCGATTACGTCGCTGCCGACCTTGCTGACCGACTGGATGATAACCTTCATCGAGTCGAGGGTGGCGCTGTCCAGTTCCATGTCGACAGGCCCATAGCCTTTTTTGACCATCCACTCCTCGAAGGCCTTGATTTGAGGCCCGCGGGCGGGATTGGCGTCGGAGGTCCACCACAGCAGCGGCGCGTTGCTGCGCCGCTCGGGCAGCGTCTCAACGGCCAGTATAGTCAAACCGCTCAGTATCACCGCACAGATTACAAAGAGTAGTTTCACAACCGCCGCCTTTCCTTACGGAACTCCCTTGCCGGCTGCAAACTGGAACCAGCAACGAGCATTGCAGACTATCACGGTATGAGAATCCACGTCAAGTCATTTTAATGAGCCGGCCACGGCGCCCGGCTTCCATTTGCGCGGTAAACCGTTTATCCTGCACATGCGGGTGGAGACAAAATTGTCAGGAGCATAAAACAATGGCGAAGATGATCGCGTATTGCGGACTGGATTGTGCCGAATGCGAAGGGCGCCAGGCCACGCAGGCCGACGACGACGCCCGGCGGGCAGAGGTTGCCGGGCAATGGTCCGCGCGGTACAACGCCGACATCAGGCCGGAGCATATCAACTGCGACGGATGCCGGGAAGACGGGCGAAAGTTTTTCTACTGCTCCGATATGTGCGAAATACGCAAATGTGGCCTGCAAAAGGGCGTCGATAACTGCGCCGGGTGCGATGAGTATCCATGCGAAAAACTCGAAGCGTTCTTCCAGATGGCTCCCGAAGCCCGCATTGCATTGGGCGCACTGCGATAAAGGATTACCCCGATGATGATTAAGACCAAGATTGTTGCGACCGTAGGCCCGGCCAGTCGGGATGTGCCTGTTCTGACTCGTTTGGTAAAGGCCGGCGCGGATGTGTTCCGAATCAACTTTTCGCACGGTACGCTGGATGAGCACGAACAACTCCTGAAAAATATCCGCCGGGTCTCGGACGAACTCGGCG
>DAOVLS010000341.1 GCA_030631125.1 Planctomycetales bacterium | reverse complement strand
GAATTACGAATTACCAATTTACTCGATTTCCAGTATCATTGCCACTTCGTCGCAGGCGTCGGCCTTCGGGCAGTGCAGACAGTCGCGCCAGACCTTGGTCGGCAGGGTTTCCTTGTCGATGACGCTGAAGCCGAACCGGGCGAAGAACTCCGGCTCATACGTCAGCGTGAATATGCGTTTCAGCCCCAGGGCCTTTGCTTCGGCTACGGCGCGGGCGACGAGTTTTCGTCCGATGCCCTGTTTTTGCTTCTCCGGCGCGACCGCCAGAGAGCGTATCTCACCGAGATCGCCCCACGAGATGGTCAGAGCGGCGCAGCCGGCAAGTAGGCCGTTCCGTCGGCAGACGTGGAAATCACGCAGCGAGCCGTAGATACCCTCCAGGCTGCGATGGAGCATCCGCCCACGCTCGGCGTAATAATTGACGAGGTCGCGGATTGCCTCGGCGTCCGATATTTTCGCGGCTCGAACCATGAGGGTATTCTATATTACCGGCGGGGATGCTACTATAATAAAGACCAAAACAAAAACATTAGCAGGGATGCAGGGGATACAGGGGATAAGAATTAAATGAAGAAAAAAAAAGGACTTTTTTTATCCTGTGCATCCCCTGTATCCCTGCTATTTTTTTTGAAGGCGTCATATCGGCGGGCCGGAAGTGTGAAAAAATGATTGACGGATAATTGACCTTACAGGGGTATCTTTCCGATAGAGTTACAAATGGGACGACCGGGTCTGTCCCAATGCCCGGTAACCCGGCGAAGGAGCGCCTTATGCTCGTGCTTTCAAGACAACGTGACCAGACCATAATGATCGGCGACGATGTCGAGATCACGATCGTGGACATTCGGGGCGAGAAGGTTCGCCTGGGCATAACAGCCCCTGCTCACATCCCCGTGCATCGCAAGGAAGTGTACGACGCCATTCGTCGGGAAAAGGCCGCCGCCGGACAATTCAAAGACGGACAGCAGCCACCGATGGAATCACTCGCCAACAGGAAGAAAGACCAAGAGTCAGAAACAGGGCATTAGGCACTGGGCATTCGGCATTGGTGGCACTGGGTTTGTGAAGGTTTTTTCTGCTTAATTCCACGATTCAGTAAAATCGCAGAATTATAAAGACAAGACGTGCAACGACCCTCGGCCGCCAATGCCAAATGCCGAATGCCGAATGCCCTTTACACTTGTGTCGCTGCCATCTCCGGGACCGGAGTTTCGGTAGTTTCGCTTTTGGTTGCCCGGTGTGCCTTCTGCAGATTCTTCATGTTCAGCACTTCTTCCAAGGCCGATACACACTGCTCGTCATAACCGGCCGGGCTGCAACGCTTCAATTCGTTCATCGCCTCGATAACCGGAAGGGCAGGGCGATGCGGGCGGTCGTGTGTCATTGCGTCGTAAGCGTCGGCCACAGCAAGGATGCGGGCGGCGATGGGGATCTCCTCGTACTGCAATTCATGTGGATAGCCCGTCCCGTTCATCCGTTCGTGATGATAGCGGACCGCCGGAAGCATATCCGTCAGGAAAGTGAGCGGTTCCAGAATCTGGTATGAGAGCTCGGTGTGCTTCTTGACCGTGCGGAACTCGTCACTGCCCAGGCGCGACGGCTTGTTGAGGATGTAGTCCGGAACGGACAGCAGTCCGAGGTCGTGCACCTGCCCGGCCAGGTCAAGCATCCGGCATTGATAATCGTCCAGACCGATATTTTCACCGATCCGCCTGGCGAGGTATCCGATCCGCTTGCTTCTGCCCCGGGTGTAGGGGTCGCGGTTCTCGATGGCCGACATAATCCGCCGGAGTACCTTGAAATAATGGCGTTCCGCCCGCAAGGCGGATTCGTGCGTATCCTGATGTTTGCGATGAAGTTGCCTGACGCCTCGGCCTACCTGTAGCATCGCCCCTGCCGCCACCAGCAGGACAATCGCCGCCAGGACCACGGCTCCGCCGCGATTTTCCTGTAATACCATCGCATAGACGCCCAGGGCGATGGCGATAGCGGATATACTCATTGAGCGAGCCACTTCACCTGCGCCGGCGACGAGTTTGATGCGTTTAAACATGTATCCCTGCCTAATGCGTGAAAAAACCGCCTTCCATTAATAAGACTACGATTTATTCGGCAATCGCGGGCGGGATATTCGATTTTTTCCCATAAAAAAATCCCCAGCCCACGGAAAGTCTTCTGGGGGGATAGGGACCTGGGACTAAGAATTGGATGTCAATTAACGACGTTTGCGACGCAGAAGAACGCCAGGTTCCTAGCCCCCGATCCCTGTCTTTTTGACAATAATTGCGGTCAGGTCGTCGGCCTGTGGGACCGGGCCTGTGAAGTCGAAGACCTTTTGACGGAGGTTTTGGATGATTTCGTCGGCGGTCAGGTCTCGGCAGCGGCGGATGATTTGACACATGCGCTCGGTACCGAACAATTCGCCGGCGGCGTCGGCGGCTTCGAAGAAGCCGTCGGTGGTAACGACCATCATGTCGCCGGGGGCGAGTTGCCGCCGGACCTGTTCGTCGAAGTCGGTCCCCTCCATAATTCCCAGCGGCAGTGATGTGGCGGAAAGTTCGTCGAATTTATCGGCGGCGCGGTCGTAGAAGATAATCGGTCCCTGCCCGGCCGATACGTAGCGGACGGCGCCGGCCGGTCCGTCCAGCAGGCAGAAGAAGCACGTTACGAACCGCGACTGGCTCAAATCGTACGTCAGCAGGTCGTTGACCCTGGCCATAACGGCGGAGATGTCCGGGTCCGCATCGCTGAGCGCCCGCAGCATCGCGCGGGCCTCGGCGATTACCAGGGCAGGGCCTATGCCGTGCCCGGTGGCGTCGGCCAGAGTCAGCGTCCACCGCCCGCCGCCAAGGTCGTAGAAATCGTAGATGTCCCCGCCGGTCTCGTCGGCGGGACTCGACCAGCCCGCTACGTCGAAGCCTTCGACGGCGGGGTTTTCCCTCGGCAGGATGTCCTGCTGAATCTGCCGGGCTATCTGGAGGGCCTGTTCCATCCGCTGCTTTTCGACGTAGTGTTCCAGCAGTCTCGCCCGCTGGATTACGACACCGGCCTGTGCGCCGAGCGTCTCGGCCAGCGTGATGTCGTCGTCGTTGAACGGGCCGGCTCGCTTGTTGAGAACCTCCAGGACGCCCACCAGGTCGCCGGCATAGTCCAGAAGCGGCACTGCCAGGATATTGCGTGTGCGGTAGCCCGTCTGACGGTCAACGTCGCGGTTGAATCGCTCATCGGCGTAGGCGTCGGGAACGTTGAGGACCTGCTTGCTCCGCACCACCGCTCCGGCGATACCGGCGCCGGCGCTGAAACGGATTTCACCGGCTTCGGCGGCTATCTTGCTGAATAACTCGTCGCTGCCGGCGTCGTAAAGGAACAGTGTCGCGCGCTCCGCCTCCAGCAACTCCATCGAGCGATCAATAATCACGCCGAGAAGTTCGTCAAGGTCGCTCGTGGCGGCCATGTCCCGACTGATCTGAAGCACCTTCTCCAACGCGGCAAGATGCTTGTTGCAATTTGGCGAGGACACCTTACTTGAATCTCCCATTTCTCGTTTTAAGAATAGCCGGACAAAGCGGAAAGGTCAAGAATAGCAGGGATGCAGGGAAAAGAATTAGCAGGGATGCAGGGGATGCACGGGATAAAACATATTTTTAAAATTCAAAACACAAAACAGGTATTTTTCTTTTTATTAAAATTCATTTTTTATCCCGTGCATCCCCTGCATCCCTGCTAATT
>DAOVLS010000405.1 GCA_030631125.1 Planctomycetales bacterium | reverse complement strand
GTTTCCGCGCTGAAGGTGGTCAACATTCTGGCGACGGCGGCGAAAGAACCGGCTGTGAAAGTCCCCGGCGAAAAGCCGCCTAAAAAACGGCGTCCAAGACGCCCGCGAAGATAACTAAAAAAACCGCTGACCATGTCCAGAACGCTTTCCAAAACGGCGTTGATTGTCCCGTTGACCCAATCGACAGTCGGCGAAATGCGCACAGCGATGCGACAGGCATCCGAGGACGGTGCGGATATGGTCGAGTGCCGCCTGGACTTCCTGTCCGACCCGCCGGACGAAGCCGGCCTGAAATCGCTGCTTGAAAATAAGCCCCTGCCGACGATTGTTACTTACCGGCCGACGCGCCAGGGCGGACGGTTCGAAGGCGATGAATCAGGTCGTCTGAAAATCCTGGCTGCCGCTGTGCGCCTGGGTGCGGACTACATCGACGTAGAACTCGACGTTCCCCCGCCCCGCCGCCCGAAAGGCCCAACCATCTTAAGCCACCACGATTTCGCAGGCCTGCCTGCAAATTTAGATAAAATCATCGCGGAATTGAACGCCTCGGACGCGGATGTCTGCAAGATCGTATTCACAGCCGCCGGGCCTGAAGACGCAATTGCCGCCCTTGATTTACTGCGTAAATCCGACAGGCAGATGATTTCCCTGGCGATGGGCGAAGCGGGGCTGGCGAGTCGAATACTCGCGGGGAAATTCGGCGCGTTCGGAACGTTCGCGTCGCTGTCGGAAGGCAACGAGTCCGCGCCGGGGCAGTTGACCGTCGAACAGATGAAGCGCCTCTATCGCTGGGACGCCATCGGACCAAAAACCGCCGTCTATGGAGTCATAGGCTGCCCGGTTACCCATTCGATGAGTCCGGCCATTCACAATGCCGCCTTCGCCGAAACGGGCATCGACGCGGTGTACGTACCGCTGCTGATTCAACCGGGGAGCGATAATTTTAATCAATTCATGGACACCATAACCTCGTGGACGGACCTGCGGGGTTTGAGCGTTACCATTCCGCACAAGGAAAACGCCATCGCCCGCGTCGGCGCGGAAAAAACCGACGAACTCTCCCGCCGGATCGGCGCGATAAATACAATCGCAATCGCACCCGACGGTTCGCTTTCCGGGACCAATACCGATTACGCCGCCGCAATCGACGCGTTATGCGCCGCTATGGGAATCGGGCGTGAGGGCCTTTCCGGGCGCGAGGTCGCCGTCATCGGGGCCGGCGGAGTCGCCCGCGCAATCGTCGCAGCCCTGGCGCATTACCACGCCGATGTAACTATCTATAATCGGACATTCTCGCGCGCCGAAAAACTCGCCGATGAATTCGGCGCAAAGGCGCAGCCGCTCGATAAAGTCGCGCAAATCGCGTCGGAGATTATCATCAACTGCACCTCTATCGGAATGCACCCCAACACCGACGAGACGCCGCTTCCTGCCGAAGTGTTGTTCTGCGCCAAGGTCGTCTTTGACACGATTTACAATCCCGTTCAGACCCGCTTATTGACTGAAGCGGCCGGCGCTGGATGCCTGACGGTTTCGGGAGTTGATATGTTCGTCAACCAGGCAGTGGCACAATTCGAGTTCTGGACGGGAACCAAAGCCCCGCGAGACTTGATGCGGGAGGTGGTAGTCCGACATCTGACGGGACAACAAAAATGAGACCAGGTAGAATTCGTGTGGCAACATGTCAGTTCGCCGAGAGTTTCAATCCAGAGAAGAACACAGCAGTCATCGTCCGTTACATGGCAAAGGCAAAAGCCCGCCGGGCCGACATTGTTCATTTTCACGAGGCCGCCCTGACCGGTTATCTCGCCAGAAAAGGCGCACCGTTGCTGAAGGAAATCGACTGGGATGCTGTCCGCATCGCCGCTGAGGGTATCTGTAACGAAGCAAAGCGACTAAAGCTGTGGGTCGTACTGGGCAGTGCCCATCGGCTCACGCAGCCGCACAAGCCGACCAACTGCCTGTACCTTATCGGTCCTGACGGCAAAATCCGCGACCGTTACGACAAACGTTTCTGCACGGACGGCGACCTGAAGGCATATACGCCCGGCGACCGTTTCGTAACATTCACACTCAACGGCATCAGGTGCGCCCTGTTGATCTGCTACGACCTGCGGTTCCCGGAGTTGTATCGGGAGTTGAAGAAACGTCGCGTCGAGGCCATCTTCCAGTCTTTCCACAACGGTTACATGCCCGGGGCCGGAATCCATAGCAAGATCATGCGCCAGACCATCCAGGCTCAGGCGGGTTTCAATTACTTCTGGATCAGCGCCAACAACTCTTCGGGTTACTACAGCCGATGGCCCAGCGTCTTCATCACGCCCGACGGCGCTATTTCCGCAACCCTCCGTCAAAATCGCGCCGGTATGATGGTCAACACAATCGACACGTCCCGGAAATTTTACGACGCCGGCGCCGCCTTCTGCCAAACCGCTATGCGAGGCATCCTGCACACGGGAAAACTCGTCAAAGACCCTCGTCAAAATAACCGCAGGAGCCTGTAGCACCTTCGCCATTATGTGTCGCCAAAGCGAGGCGTATTATTCCATTTGCACTTACGAATCATCTATGTATCATCCAGCGTTTCAAGGAGCGTAACCATGAGCAAGAAAGTCAAAAAGATTGTATTGGCTTATTCGGGCGGGCTGGACACTTCGGTGATCCTGCCCTGGTTAAAAGAGCGATATGACGGGTGCGAGGTAATCGCCCTCGTCGCCGACGTTGGTCAGGGCGCTGGTGAACTTCGCGGCATCAAGGCAAAGGCTCGCGCAAGCGGTGCGTCAAAGTGCGTCATCGCAGACCTGCGAAAGGAATTCGCAGAGCAGTACTGCTTCCGTATGCTCGCCTCGGGCGCAGCCTACGAGCACAATTACCTGCTCGGAACCTCTATCGCACG